>NZ_JBFAOJ010000008.1:0-173058 GCF_040675205.1 Streptosporangium sp. NPDC049644
CCTCTCATGCGTATCGACACCTCCCGAACCCCCAGGGTTATCCACAGGCTGTGGATAACCCTGGGGGTTCGGGCACCGGCGAAACCCGGGCGTGCCGGACACGGCCCGAGGGACGATCAGCGGGGACGATAGGCTCTGACAAGTGCGCGTTCTTGTGATTGGAACCGGCGGGCGTGAACACGCCCTGTGCCGGTCGCTGGCGGCGGACCCCCAGGTCACCGAGGTTCACTGTGCTCCCGGAAACGCGGGTATCGCGCAGGTCGCGACCCTGCATCCGGTGGTACCGACAGACCCGGCCGCGGTTACCGAACTGGCCGAGCGGCTCCGGGCGGAGCTGGTCGTGATCGGCCCCGAGGCCCCGCTGGTCGCCGGCGTCGCCGACGCCGTCAGGCAGGCCGGCATCCCCTGTTTCGGCCCCTCACGGCAGGCGGCCCAGATCGAGGGTTCCAAGTCCTTCGCCAAGGACGTCATGGTCGCGGCGGGCGTGCCCACCGGGCGGTCCCACAGCTGCGTCACGCCCCAGGAGGTCGCCGCGGCGCTCGACGAGTTCGGCACCCCGTACGTGGTCAAGGACGACGGCCTGGCCGCCGGCAAGGGCGTGGTGGTCACCGACGACCGCGAGGAGGCGCTCCGGCACGCCGCCGCCTGCGAGCGGGTGGTCGTCGAGGAGTTCCTCGACGGCCCCGAGGTCTCGTTGTTCGCGCTCTGCGACGGCGCCACGGCCGTGGCGCTCCAGCCCGCCCAGGACCACAAGCGCGCCTACGACGACGACCAGGGCCCCAACACCGGCGGGATGGGTGCCTACACGCCGCTGCCGTGGGCCCCGGACGACCTCGCCGACCAGGTGATGGCCGAGACCGTCATACCGACCGTGACCGAGCTGGCCAGGCGTGGCATGCCGTACACGGGGGTGCTGTACGTGGGGCTGGCCCTCACCTCCAAGGGCCCGAAGGTGATCGAGTTCAACGCGCGGTTCGGCGACCCGGAGACCCAGGTCGTGCTGGACCGGCTCCAGACGCCCCTCGCGGGCCTGCTGCTCGCCTGCGCGAACGGGACGCTCGACCGGTTCGGGCCGCTCTCCTATCGCGACGGCGCCGCGGTGACCGTGGTGATCGCGGCGGAGAACTACCCGGCGGATCCGGTGAAGGGCGACGTGATCGAAGGGCTGTCCGACCCGGTCGAGGACGCCTACGTGCTGCACTCGGGCACCGCGCTGGACGGCGACCGGATCGTCTCGAACGGCGGCCGGGTGCTCAGCGTGGTCGGCACCGGGCCCGACGTCCCCGCGGCGCGGGCGGCGGCCTACGAGGCGGTGGAGCACATCCGGCTGCGCGGCTCGCACCACCGCACCGACATCGCGGGCCGCGCCCTCTGAAGGCGGCACGGCCCTCCTGAGGCTTGACGCGCCCCCCCGGCCGAAGGCCGGGGCACCGGCCCGCATTCGGGTAGCGCCTGATCGGCATGTCGCGATAAGCCTGGGGCAGTCGGCGCCCAGCCCAGGCCGACCCCGCGCCGACCCCGCGCCGACTCCGCCCCCCGGAGGAACGATGTCGCTTGATCCAGCGTTGACCGCCGAGCGGATCGGCGACACCGGCGTGCTGCGCTGGCCGGGGACCTGGCGGGTCTACGTGGCCACCCGGAGCGAGGAGATCAGGGCCGACGCCGAGCGCGCCCTGACGATGTGCGACGAGGCGGGCCGGCTGGTCTCGGCGGGCGAGGGCATCGGCACGCACCTGGCCCGCGCGCAGGCGTACGCGCGCAGCAGGCACGGCGTGCGGCGCTGGCTGACCGGCCAGGCCATCGAGGGCGCCTGGTCCAACGTCAACAGCGCCACCGTGATGCTGTACGGCGTGCTGCCGGTGGCGGAGCTGTGCGGGCGGGCGCCGGAGGTGGTCGCGATCGGCCGGGCCTACCTGCCCGGTGACGACCCCCGGCTTGTCCACCTCCAGGCCAGGCTGGCGGCGGGAGACCTCGGTGAGAACGACCGGCCGCTGATGCAGTCGGTGCTGCGGGCCGCGTACACCGCGCAGGCGATGGACACCGGGCGGGTCCGCAGCTTCCGCAACCTGCTCCTCGGCGGGGTGGTCATGCTCTCCCTGATCGTGCTGAGCGTGGTGGTCATCGGTGCGATCTGGCCGGACGTCATCCCGATGTGCGGCGACCAGTCGGTGATCCGCACCCAGGGGCTGATGCCCGCCCAGATCTGCCCGACCGGCGGCCTGCGGCCCGGCCACGGCGACGTCCCGCTGGTGGCCCTGATCGGCATGCTGGGCGCGGCGCTGGCCACCGCCGCCTCGCTGTCGACCCGCTCGGAGCTGTCCACCCGCTACTCGCTGGCCGTCGTCCAGAACCTGCTCAAGGCGCCCGCGGGGGTGGCCACGGCCGTGCTCGGGCTGCTGATCCTGAACTCGGGTTTCGTGCCCGGTTTCGCGGGGCTCGGCTCGCAGCCCGCGATCCTGGTCTGGGCGATGGCGTTCGGGTACGGACAGCAGGTCGTCACCCGCTTCGTGGACCAGCGGGCCGACAATCTCCTGTCGGCCGCCTCCCCGCTCACCACCGCGGTGAACACGAAGGGCAGGTAGCATCCGAGGCCCGGGGGCTCCCGGTGCCGCGCCCCGCAGTGGCACCCGCGAGCCCGGAAACCGCAGGCGAGGGCGTGGTCGCCGGGCAACACGACGGCGGCAGATGACTTATCGGCCGGTTCAGGGGCAGTTCACCTTCGAACTGGCCGGTTCAGGGGCATTCAACGGCTACTGTTGGCCGATAACCTCGGCTGCCGCCTCGCGCCACACGAGTTACCCAGAACACTTCCAAGGAGCATGACGCATGGTCCGTTACCGCGTGCGCGGTGGCAACCCACTTCGTGGAACCGCCTTCATCCAGGGTGCCAAGAACGCCGTGTTGCCCATGATCGGTGCCGCGCTGCTGGCTTCCAAAGGTCGCACGGTCCTGCGCAACGTCCCCATCATCGAGGACGTCCGGCGTGCGGTCGAGCTGGCAGAGACGGTCGGCGCCAAGGTCGAGCTCCACGAGGCGGAGCGCACACTGGTGATCGACGCCTCGACGCTGAGCAGCCCGGTGCTGCCCGCGGAGATCGCCCGGCGCTTCCGCGGCTCGGTGCTGTTCGTGCCCGCCCTGCTGCACCGCCTCGGCGAGGCGATCATCGAGGGCGTGGGCGGCTGCAACCTGGGCAGCCGCAACCTCGACTTCCACTATCTGGGCTACAAGCGCCTGGGCGCGATCGTGGACGAGGGTGACGCGGTCATCCACGTCAAGTCGGCGGGCCTCACCGGCGCCACCCTGTACCTGGACACCCCCTCGCACACCGGCACCGAGAACCTGATCATGGCCGCCGCCCTCGGACGCGGCACCACCGTGATCGAGAACGCCGCGCTGGAGCCCGAGGTCCTCGATGTGATCGACATGCTGACCCGGATGGGCGCGAAGATCAGCGGCGGCGGCACCGGGTTCATCACCGTGGAGGGCGTGGAGGAGCTCCAGGCCGTCGAGCACACCGTGATGCCGGACCGCCTCGACGCGGGCGTGTTCGCCATGGCCGCCGCCGTCACCGGCGGAGAGGTCAACCTGGTCGGCGCCGACCTGGACCACCTCGGCGTGGTCCGCTACAAGCTGGAGCAGATGGGGGTGGAGTTCGCCGACCACGGCGCGGTGCTGCACGTGCGCAGGGATCGTCCGCTGCGTCCGATCAATGTGATCACCGACACCTATCCCGGCTTCGCCACCGATCTGCAGTCGCCGATCATGACGGTCGCCTGTCTCGCCGACGGCGCCAGCTACATTCATGAACGAATCTTCGACGGTCGTTTCGCTCTGGCCTCAGAACTGAACAAAATGGGCGCCGATATTGAAGTGAAAGAGAACAGCGCCGTGGTTCGTGGTGCGACTCCGCTCACTGGAACACAGGTGACCGCTCACGACCTGCGTTCGGGAATCGCCCTCGTGCTCGCGGGTCTGGCCGCCGAAGGGGAGACCGTGATCGGATCGGGATATCTCATCGACCGCGGGCACTCTTATCTGGCCGAGCGCATGCAGGCCCTGGGCGGCGATGTGCGCCGAGAGATTTCAGCATCATAATCAGCGGGTTTGAGCTGCTCAAAAACCGCGCTGACCTGTGTAAACGATGCCAGTCATGGGTTTAACCCGGAAGCAGCTTCCGGAATTGGCCGCAAATCGGGCGTGACATTACGGCCCTCACAAGCGATCGTTCCAAAAGAGAGCCGAAAACAAACGGACGGCATGATGGGACGAACATTGGTCGAGCGGGCCGAAGAAGCGCCACGAGTGTCACGCCCGGGTGCCATGACACCAGACCTCACCATCGGTGTGGTGGGCCCCCATGACCTCGTTGAACGGGTGATGTTGATGGGGCACGCGGCGGCCCCATTACCCTGCCGCTTGGTGGCGGCGGCATACCGTGACGAGCAGGAGGCCGCGGACAAGGTCACTCGGTTGGGAGCCGGGGTGGACGCATGTCTGTTCGCCAGCCCGGTCCCCTACGACCTGGCCCGGCGATCGGGGGTGCTGACGATGCCCGCGACGTATGTCCAGCTCGGCGGCGCCGCGCTGATCGCCGCGCTGGCGAGGGCCGCGTTGGACGAGCGGATAGACCCGCGCAGGGTCAGCATCGACATCCTGAGCAGAGCAGAGGTCGAGGAGGCCTATAGCGATCTGAGCCTTCCCTCAGGGGACGTGCAGAGCCGCGACGAGCCGGGCGCCACCGGCACGATCGCGGCCTTCCATGAACGCCTCGCCCGCCAGGGCAGCACGAGCGGGGCGCTCACCTGCCTGCCCGCGGTCGCCGACCGCCTTCAGACGGCAGGGGTGCCCGTGGTCAGGATCCGCCCCACCTCCGCCGCAGTGCGTACTGCGCTGCACACGGCGGCGCTGCTCGGCGCGCACCACCGGCTGGAGGAGTCACAACTCACCGTGGTCCTGGTGGAGGTGCCCACGTTGCGCGAGCCGGTCCGCCGGGCCGCGCCACGCTACTGGCGCGACGAGCTCCGGCTCTCCCTGCACCGGTTGCTGGTGCAGGAGGCCAACCGGATCAACGCGTCGGTCACCGCGGTCGACGATCACAGCTACATGGTCACCGCGACCCGCGGCTCGGTGGCCTCGGCCACCGAGGGGTTCCGGGTCCTGCCGTTCGCCGCGCGGGTCCGCGACGAGCTCGGCCTGGCGGTCGAGGTCGGCGTCGGCATGGGCCGTACCACCCACGACGCCGAGTCGCACGCCAGGGCCGCTCTGGCGCGCACCCAGGCGGGCAAGCAGGCCCAGGGCTTCGCGGTCGACCGCGAGGGCAGGGCACTGATCCCGGCTCCCAGGATGCCTCCCCAGGGCACGGGACCGCTGAAGCCCAAGGGTGTGGAGGTGCTGGCCCGGCTGGCCGCCAAGCTTGAGGGTGGGGACACGGTGGTGGACGCGGAGGGCGCGGGCAAGATGCTGGGCGTCACCCCGCGTACGGCACGGCGACTGCTGCGCACGCTGGTAGACGAGGGACTCGCGTGGCCGCTTCCGCCGAACCGGACGCCGCAGCCCGGCCGTCCCCGCCAGCTGTACCGGCTGATCGTGGAGAAGCTCGGCACCCGCTGAGCCCTCCGCCTTTCGACCTGGAGGCTTCCGCCGCACCCGGACGGCGGAACCTCCCAGGTCACGGCCCGTCCGGCTCGGCGTGGCGCGACCGGCGGGGGCACGGTCCGCCCGCCCCGGCGCGGCGAGGGTCCGCCAGGCCGCGAGCGTCGATCTCAGCGTGGCGGAGGGGACCGAACCCCGCGTGCGATATGTCGGGCCCTGCCAGTATTGTCACGAGCTATGCGTCATGACAGTGCTGACAGCCGTAAGGCGCTCCTCGTCTGGGGGGCGCTGGCGATCGTGTACGTGGTGTGGGGATCCACCTACCTCGCGATCATGATCGTGATCGAGACGATGCCCCCGCTGCTCAGCGGCGCCATCCGCTTCGTCACGGCCGCGCTCGTCCTCGGCGTCGCGGTGCGCCTGCTGAAGGGGCGCGAGTCCTTCCGGATGACCTGGAAGGAGGCCGGTGGGGCCGCCCTGGTCGGCCTGCTGCTGCTGAACGGCGGCAACGGCATGGTCGCCGTGGCCGAGCAGCACATCTCCAGCGGACTGGCGGCGCTGCTGGTGGCCTCGACACCACTCTGGCTCGTGATCTTCAGGGTCCTGTTCAGGGACCGGCCGCAGGTACTGACGCTCGCCGGGGTGCTCATCGGGTTCGGCGGTGTGGCGGTCCTCTCGCTGACCGGTGGGGGCAGCGCGGCCGACAGCACCGGAATCGTGATCATCCTGCTGGCGTCGCTGTCCTGGTCGGTCGGCTCGTTCCTGACCTCCCGCATCCCGATGCCCGCGAACCCCTTCACCGCGAGCGCCGTCGAGATGGCCGCCGGCGGCGTCGGACTCGCCCTGACCGCCACCGTGGTGGGCGAGCACGTCGACCTCGCGGACGTCTCCACCCGGTCGTGGATCGCGCTCGCCTACCTGATCATGGTCGGGTCGCTGGTCGGCTTCACGGCGTATGTGTGGCTGCTGAACAACGCCCCGATCTCGCTGGTCTCCACCTACGCCTACGTCAACCCGGTCGTGGCGGTCGTGCTGGGCGCCCTCGTACTGAGCGAGGAGGTCACCGGTTCGATGATCGCGGGCGGCCTGGTGATCGTCCTCGGCGTGGCCCTGGTGGTCTCCACGGAGCGGCGCAGGAAGCCGGAACCCGTCTCCGGCCCTGAGCCCGCGACCGTGTAGGCCGCGGGCTCGCCCTCACGCGGTGGTCATCCCGCCGCGGCGCTCCCTGCCGGTGCCGGAAACGCCGCGGCGAGGCGGTCAGCCCCTCGGAAAGGCCGCGGCGACCGCCAGGAAGGTGTCGTTGGCCTCGGGCTCGCCGATGGAGACACGGACGCCCTCGCCGGCGAAGGGCCGCACCGCGACGCCCTCGGCCGCGCACGCCTCGGCGAAGTCGAGCGTGTGCTCGTTCAGCCGGAGCCAGACGAAGTTGGCCTCGGTCGCCGGCACCGTCCAGCCCTGGGCGACGAGCGCTCCGCGGACCCGGTCGCGCTCCTTGACCACGACCTCGACCCGCTCCAGCAACTCCTCCTCGGCCGCCAGCGAGGCGATCGCCGCGACCTGGGCGAGTTGGTTGACCGCGAACGGCACGGTCGCCTTGCGGACCGCCGACGCCACCGGCTCCGCGGCGATCAGGTAGCCCACCCGGAGCCCGGCCAGGCCGTACGCCTTGGAGAAGGTGCGCAGCACCGCCACGTTCGGCCGGTCGCGGTAGACGCCGACCCCGTCGGGGACCCCGGCGTCCCTGACGTACTCGTGGTACGCCTCGTCGAGCACGACCAGCACGTCCTGCGGAACCCGGTCGAGGAACGCCTCCAGCTCGGCCGCCTGGACCACGGTGCCGGTGGGGTTGTTCGGGTTGCAGACGAAGATCATGCGGGTGTGCGGGGTGATCGCGTCGGCCATGGCCTCCAGATGGTGCCCCTCGCCCAGCAGCGGGACCCGCACCGAGGTCGCCCCCGCCAGATCGGCCAGGAGCGGGTACGCCTCGAAGGACCGCCAGGCGTAGATCACTTCGGCGCCCGGCTCGCTCACGGTCTCGAAGAGCTGCTGGGCCACCGTCACCGAGCCCGCGCCGAGCGCGATGTGCTCGGCCGGCACGCCGAACCGCTCGGCGAGCGCCTCGGTCAGCCCGGTGGCGGCCGGGTCGGGATAGCGGTGCATCTGGCCCGCGGCCCTGGCGACCGCCTCGACGACCGAGGGCAGCGGCTCGTAGGGGGATTCGTTCGAGGAGAGCTTGTAGGACCGGCCGTCGGCGGACACCACGGCCTTGCCCGCCCGGTAAGGGGGCATTGTGTCCAGGATCGCGCGGAAACGAGGCATGGCCTTACTTTATGAGCAGCGGGCGGATGAGGCATCATCCTGTAAGACTGGAGGTGAGAGGCATGCCCGAGCGGAAGGACGACATGAGCATCGCACCGCTGGCCGACGTCGAGCCCATCCCCGACTGGGCGATCCCCCCCATAGAGGGCTTTACCGCCGATGACCTCGACCGGCTTCCGGGGATCCCTCCTCATACGGAACTGATCGATGGCACTCTCGTGTTCGTGAGCCCCCAGACCCGTTTTCACGCTCTCGTGCTCTTCCTCCTGCACAGAGAGCTTGATCGGACGGCACCCGCCCACCTTCGGGTGGAGCGGGAGATGACGGTGAAACTGGGGCGACGCCAACGGCCGGAGCCAGACCTGGTGATCCTGCACGCACATGCTCCCTCCGACATGATGCGGACTTTCTACGAGGCGGAAGACGTGCTGCTCGCCATCGAGGTCGTCTCCGAGGAGTCCGAGGAACGCGATCGCAACCGCAAGCCCCAGATGTACGCCGAGGCCGGCATCCCCCATTTCTGGCGGATCGAGAACGTCGAGGGCCGCCCCAGCGTCCACGTCTACGAACTGAACCCGGTGACCGGGGTGTACGCACTCACCGGCGTTCACCAGAACCGGCTGAAGCTCGGTCTCCCCTACGACATCGACATCGATCTGACGGAGATCGGCGACCCTCGGCCTTGACCGGTCGGCAGGCCGGTGAGGTCCTTCCTGGAGCCCGGCGGGTGCCGCGGAGACCCAGGCAGAGATCCCCGGCGTACCACGCCGGAGAGGGCCGTCAGTCCTTGAGGGAGCGGAGCATCGGAGGGTGGAGCATCGTGGCGGGCCCGCGGCGGTAGAGCTTGGCCGGGCGGCCGCCGTCACGGGTGGTGGTGTCACCGGTGGGCACTAGGAAACCCTCGGCCTTGGTGACCTTGCGGTGGAAGTTCCGCGGGTCGAGGACACGGCCCCAGACGATCTCGTAGACCCGGCGCAGCTCGGCGACGGTGAACTCCGGCGGGCAGAAGGCCGCGCCGAGCGGGGTGTACTCCAGCTTGCCCCGGGCCCGCTCGATCCCGTCGACCATGATGCGCCGGTGGTCGAAGGCCATCTCGCGCAGTAGCGAGGAGACCGGCTGCCAGCTCATGTGCGCCTCGGTGGAGGCCGGAAGGTCGGGGGCGAGACCGAGGTAGGCGACGCTCAGCACGCGCTGGCGCGGGTCGCGGTCGGGGTAGCCGTAGGTCTGGAGCTGTTCCAGGTGCACGGGCGCGCCCGGCAGACCGGCCCGCTCCGCGAGAATCCGCTCCGCCGCGGCGGGCAGATCCTCGTCGAGATGGATGAAGCCGCCTGACAGGGCCCAGCGTCCCTCGTACGGCGGCTTGTCGCGCCGCCAGACGAGCGCGCACAGCGCCTGGAAACGCACCGTGAGGACGACCAGGTCCACGCTGACGGGAATGCGCGGAACCATGGCAGGCACGTTACACCGGTCAGAGCCTCACCCGGACGTGCAACGGCTCGGAGGCGGCACGCCCGTCGGCCGCGGCGACCGAGACCTTGACCCAGGTGTCCTCGGGCACCTGGGACCAGTCGAACGGGATCCAGGCGGTCTCCATCCGCACCGGCAGACCGGGCGGCATGTCCGTGAGGTTCACCCCGGCCACGTCGACGACACGGGGCTCCTGCTGCCCCTCCCAGGTGATCGTGACCTTGGAGCCCATGGGCATGTTGTAACCGCGGACCTCCATGCCGTCCTGGATGTCGCGTCGCATGCGGACCGCGTCGGCCGCGATGGGCCGGTTCCAGTCACGGGCGATCTCCTCGGCGAGGGAGGGCGAGCCGCAGGTGTAGAAGTCGCTCCACATGTAGGAGACGACCTTGGAGACATAACGTCCGACCTGCGCCACGGCCGTGTCGAGCCGTTCCTTGTCGGTGCTCCCCCTGTCGTACCCGGCCGCGCAGGTCTCCTCTCCGGACGGCTCGAACGCCTCGACGTTGGCCCAGAGTTCCACGTTGTGGCCCCGCTCGGCCATCTCCGTCCGGACGGTCGACATCTCCCGGTAGTAGTCGCGGGTCGAGCCGTGGTAGGCGTCGCCGTTGCGCTTCTCCCCGACGACCGGCCACAGCCGCCTGTCGGCCTTCTCCTCGCGCTGGTCGGGCCAGAACAGCCCGACCTTCCCCGTTCCCCGGCTGTCCTGCGGCGCGATGATCCCGACTCCGGTTCTGACCAGGGCCTCGAAGCCCCTGGCCACCTGCTTGGGAGTGGCGCTGAACGGCTTGTCCTTGCGGGCGTCGAGGTAGGGGCTGACCAGGACGGGGCTGCCGGGCATCTCCTGCTCGACGATCTGGTGCTGCGAGGCGTACATCTTGAGCGTCGGGTGGTCGTCGTCCGACTCGCCGGTGTACTTCATCTCCCGCATCTGCAGCTCGAACGGCTGGTAGAAGCCGCCCAGCGAGGGCCGGTCCCGGAAGCGGGCACCGTAGTCCTGCATGATGCGCCGGGTGAGCGTGGTGAGCGTGTCCGTGCCCTGCTTGGCGGCCCGGGTCTGCTGCGCCGGGTCGCGGGGGGCCAGCGGCAGCGCGGGGAACACCTTCACCCCGAACTGGTCACCGAGGTCGAGCAGCTCGGTGAGGCTGTCCTCGTGCGCGCCCGCGATCAGGATCACGTGGTAGCCGCGCCCCTTGCCCCTGATGTTCTCGCAGCTCGCGTCGTCGCTGCCGTCGTCGGTGGCGACGATCCGGTAGAAGACGGTCTTCCGCGTGACGATCTTCCGCTCGAACTCGGGACAGCGGAAGAGCTGGGAGCCGAACGCCTCATCGGTCCGGTAGACGAACGTCCAGCTCACCCGGTTGCCCGGGTTGGCGGCCTTGAGGTCGTTCTCCGCCGCGGCCACGCACGGCACCCCGTTCTCCTCACACGGCTCGTAGCGGGAATCGATCTTCCCTTCGCGGTCGAGGATCCGGCCGTCGTCGTCGACGTTGCGGGCCTGCAGGCCCCAGCCGATCCGGATCACGGTGTCGCCGCCCACCTTGTGGATGGCGGCGAACTGCCGTCGCCAGGTGCAGTGGTCGGCGGTCGGGACGAGCCAGTAGCCGGTGATCGCGTACGGCGCCCCCATGGCCGTGTCGAACGTTCCACACGGGTCGGTGAACTCGGTCGCCACCGGCACCGGCACCGAAGGGGAGGGCGAGAGCGGCGAGCTCCCACTGGTCGGGGAGCCGTCTTCGACGGGCGTGATCATCACGAACGCCGCCACTCCCGCGAGGATCGCCACGCCCAGGAAAGCGATGAGCCAGCGCACGTTCAGGACACTACCGTTCTTGTGATCTGGCAGACATAAGGAGCTTTGTCATACCGGAAATCAGCTCTTGACGCCCGCCCACGCCTCCAGCTGGGCGACGAAACGACGGGCCGAGTTGGGCCAGTGGTGGTTCGCACGGGCCGCCGCATACCCCCGAGCGCCCTGGGCATGCCTCGCCGAGACGTCGTCGCGGAGGAAGAGCACGGCCTGGGCCACGGCCTTGGGATCCCGCCAGGGCACGACCATGCCGCTGTCGTAGCGCTCGACCAGTTCCACCGCGCGGGGCGAGGGAGTGGTGATCACCGGAATGCCGTGGGCCATGTACTCCACGATCTTCGTGGGCATGGAGTGCCGGTAGTTGGGCTCGTCGTGCAGCAGGGAGAGGCCGGCCAGCGCGCCGTCGAGCCGCTTGAGCGCCTCGTCGTTGGGCATGAAGTCGCGCCACTCCAGCACACCCTCCGCCACCGCCTCGTTCAGCGTCGGCCGCGACTGCGGGTCGGCGTAGCCGATCAGTTCGACCGCCACCCGGTACGGCTGGAGCAGCCGTGCCACCTCGATGGCCTCGCGCACCCCGCGCGCCTCCGACAGCCAGCCGAGGTAGACGATGCGGTCGTCACCCGGCGGCGTCACCTCGTCGGGCACCCAGGTCTCGTTGGGCACCACCAGGTGGGCCTGGCGGAACCGTCCGGCGTAGGCGGTCTCGGCCAGCAGCAGGTGCAGGTATCGCTCGGCGGTGCCTTCGAGGAGGCGGGCCATGAAGCGCACCGGCGGGCGGAGGAACGCCGGCAGCCAGGGCTTCAGCGACAGCGTCGCCGGAGTGTCCTCGTGCACGTCCCAGACCACCGGGGGCCGCTTGCGCACCCCCACCACCGCGAGCAGCAGCTCGGGGTCGTGGATGACCACCAGGTCCACCTGCCCGCGCATGCGCTTGAAGACCTTGCGCGCGGCGCGCACCGCCGACAGCCGCTTGCGCTCGGCGGCACGGGGAAGGTCGATGCCGTTCACCCAGGATCGGGCCATGACGCCCCGCGCCGTGTACGGGGCCGCGTACGTGACCTCATGACCGGCGTCCACGAGCGCGCGGATCTGCCGGTGCAGGATCCGGGCGTCCTCGGGATGATGCACCACGGTCATGACGAGCACGTGCACTGCGCGCAGCCCTTCGTCGCTAGAGCCGCTCGACGCGTTCACCCTCGGCGAGCACGCCTCGGGTGTCGAGCACGAGCTTGCCTTGGTCCTCGACAATCGACAGGTCGAAGGCGGCGTGTTGCTGGAGCAACAGCGTCACGTCGGCTTCGACGACTCCCCTGGCGAGGTCTTCCTCGCGCGGCACCTGGACTCCGTCGACCCGCCAGTCCTTGACGTACGGGTCGGTGAAGACCAGTTCCGCGCCCAGCTCCCGCAACGCCCGCGCGACCGGCAGGGCCGGGGTCTCGCGCTCGTCGGCGATGTCGGGCTTGTACGTGACACCGAGCAACAGCACCCTGGAGCCGTTGACCGGCTTCCTGTGCCGGTTGAGCAGGCGCTGCACGCGGGCCACCACGTACGACGGCATCCGCTCGTTGATCTCCTGGGCCAGCTCGACGAAGCGGAACGGATAGCCCAGCTTGCGCACCGTGTAGGAGAGGTAGGACGGGTCGACGGGGATACAGTGACCGCCGACACCCGGTCCGGGGAGGAACTTCTGGAAGCCGAACGGCTTGGTGGCGGCGGCCTCGATCGACTCCCAGAGGTCGACGCCCAGCTCGTCGCAGAAGATCGCCATCTCGTTGACGAGGGCGATGTTGACGTGGCGGTAGGTGTTCTCCAGGAGCTTGGCCATCTCGGCCTCGCGGGTGCCGCTGACCGGCACGACCTGTTCGATGAACTGGGAGTAGAACCCGACCGCGCGGTCCTTGCAGGCGGAGGTGTAGCCGCCGACGACCTTCGGTGTGTTGCGCAGGCCGTACTTGGGGTTGCCCGGGTCGATGCGCTCGGGCGAGAAGGCGAGGTGGAAGTCGGTGCCCGCGGTGAGGCCGGAGCCCTCCTCCAGGATGGGGCGGGCGACCTCGTCGGTGGTGCCGGGCCAGGTGGTGGACTCCAGAACCACCAGCGAGCCCGCGCGAAGGTTACGTGCGACGGTGCCGGTGGCGCCCTCGACCGCGGACAGGTCGGGGCGGTGGTCCTCGTCGAGCGGGGTCGGCACGCAGATGACAATGGTCCGGCTGTCGGCCAGCACGGACTCGTCCCCCGTGGCGGTGAATCCCCCCGCCAGCATGTGCTCAAGGTCGGCGTCGGTCAGGTCGTCGATGTAGGACCTGCCCGCGTTGAGAGCAGCGATCTTGACGGGGTCGACCTCGAAGCCGATGACCCGCAGACCGGCTGCCGTGGCCTCCTTGGCCAGGGGCATGCCGACGTAGCCCAGACCGATGATGGCCAGGTCGTAGGCAGTCACTGGATGACCTTGGAACGCCGGAAACAACACTTCATGGTCGCAAAGGCTATCTCAAGTCCGAACGAGCTACGCCTAATGCGATTGAACGCATCACAAACGGCAGGTATCCCCGGTGCCATGACAAGGTCATTAACCGGCAATGGATCGGTAAATATCACGGTACGTCTCCGCGATGCGGCTCCACGTACGCTTCGCGGCCACCTCTGCCCGTCCAGCCTCACCCATCTCGGCCCTTCGCCCCGGATCGTCACGTAGTCCGGCGATCGCCTTGGCCAGTGCCTCGGGGTCTCCCGCCGGCACCAGAAGCCCGGCGCCGTCGGAACCCACGAGCTCCGACAGGGCGGGCAGGTCGCTCAGCACGACCGGCTTGCCGAGAGCCATCGCCTCGACCGGTTTCAATGGCGTAACAAGTCGGCAGACCCGCAGGTCCTCTCGGGGACAGACGAAGATGTCGATCGCCGACTGGGCCTGCAGCGCCTCGTCGGGGCCGACCCGTCCCGGCATGATCGCGATGTCGCCGAGCCCCAGTTCCTCGACCTGCTCCAGCAGTGCCGCCCGCTCCACGCCGTCGCCGACGAGCAGCATCTTGACCGGCGCGCCCTCGTCCCGCAGCAGCGCGGCGGCGTTGATCATGGTGGCGAAACCCTCGTAGGCCACGATGCTCGACACCGAACCCATGACGACGTCACCGGGCTCGATGCCGTAGGCGGCGCGGAACGCCGCACCGTCGTACTCGGCACTGAGCAGCGAGTCGTCGACCGCGTTCGGCGCCAGGTAGATCTTTTCCCTCGGCACCCCCCGCTCGACGATCTCGGTTGCCATGGTCTCGGCGAGGGTGACCACCGCGTCGGCGGAGCGCATGATGAACGCCTCGCGGTCGCGCTGGAGCACGTGCCGCTGGCTGCCGATGCGCTTGGGGTCGCGGGAGGCCCAGGTCTCCTCCAGGAAGCCCCGGACCTCGTAGACCATCGGCGTGCCGGTCCGCTCGCGCACCGCCAGCGCCACCGAGCCGTTGCGGTGGTCGGTCGCGGCGTGCAGCACCTGCGGACGCAGGGTCCTGACCAGCTCGGTGACCTCTCCGGCGCCCCGGATCATCCGCCCCTGGCTCTCGAAGGGCACCTCGCCGCTCGGCAGCAGCCGGTGGTAGGGGATCCCGTCGATCTCCTCGTACGGCGTCGCGTCGGCGTGGCCCTGCATCATCGGCCAGCCCCAGCTGGTCACGACGTGCGGATCCAGCCCGGCGGCCTTCTGCGAGGTGACGATGCGGTGCGTGCGAACCGTGTATCCGGCCTGCGTGTACGGCAGCGCGTTGGTCACGCAGTGCAGCACCCGGCCACCGAACCGCTCACCCACGATCACCTTCGCCTTGGGCGGGATCGGGTTCGGCTGGATCGAGGCCAGCTCTCCGGCGTAGTAGGCGGCCCGGCGCTTGATGAAGGGGTACCGGGTATGGGCCTGGAGCACCTCGGCGGCCTCGCTCATCCGGCCGGCGTCGAAGTGCTCCTTCGCCTCGGTCCACGGGCCCTTCACCATGCGCATGCCGAGCTTGCGAACGACGATCTTGGCGCGGCGCGCGACGGGCCAGGCGAACCGGCCCACGATGGGACGGACGCTCGACGGGAGCGTCTCGGCCGCCGCCTGTGCCACGCGTACCGGGTCGGACTTGACCTTCGTCGCCACGACCCGGGAGACGATCACCGGATGCTGGACGAAACCCTTGATCAACCCGCGCAGGCCGGCCCTGGCCGACTTCGCCGACACCGGAGCCTGTGACACCGGCCCCGCGGGGGCCTTCCCACCGTCCGGGGGCGTCGCCGGAGCGGGGAGCGTCGCCGACGCCTGGGGCGTGTCCGAACCGGGAAGCGTCTCCACGACCGGGGGCGTCTCCGCACTCGGCGGCGGGGCGGGCTCGGTGGGCACCTCCACGGCCGGAGGCAGTTCCACGGCCGCGGTCGTCTCCGGTTCGGAGGGCGTTTCCGCCTCCGGGGCCGTCGCCGTGCCCGAGGTCGCCACCGGCTCCGCGTCAGGCTCGGCGGCCGGAGGCGTCACCGATGTGGCGGGTGTCGCCGGCACCGAGGGCTTCTCGGGAGCCGAGGGCTTCGCGGGAACCTTCGCGGGAACCGAGGGGGAGTCTGGCCTGTTGGCATCGGATACCACGCCGTGACCGTACCATAGGCAAGGTTTGCCCCACTGCCGCATGAAAGGCGAGGTCAATGAGGGACTTTGCCGGTCCGGGCGCTGCTCAGGGCCCCGAGAATCCCCTTGTCCTGCACGTGCTCGGCGCACGGCCCAACTTCGTGAAGGCCGCTCCGGTGGTGCGCGCGCTCGCCGAACTGGGCGTGCGGCAGGGCATCGTCCACACCGGCCAGCACTACGACGCGCTCATGTCGGACGTGTTCTTCGCCGACCTCGGTCTCCCCGAGCCGATCGCCAACCTGGCCGTCGGTTCCGGCTCGCACGCCCGCCAGACGGCGGCGCTGCTCGTCGGCCTTGAGGACGTGGTGCTCGAACAGCGGCCGACGCTGGTCGTCGTCTACGGCGACGTGAACTCGACGCTGGCCGCGATCCTGGTGTGCGCCAAGCTGCACGTGCCGACCGCGCACGTGGAGGCGGGCCTGCGCTCCTTCGACCGGGAGATGCCGGAGGAGGTCAACCGGATCGTCACCGACGCGCTGTCCGACATCCTCTTCGCCACCTCTCCCGACGCGCTCTCCTACCTGGCCGCCGAGGGTGTCGACCCGGCCCGGGTGCACCTCGTCGGCAACCCGATGATCGACAGCCTGTTCTCCGCGCTGGACCGCCTCGACCCGGCCCCGGTCCGCTCCCGGCTCGGCCTTCCCGAGCGGTACGGGGTGGCCACCCTGCACCGTCCCGGCAACGTCGACGACCCCGCCTCCGCCAAGGAGCTGGTCGAGGCGGTGCTCTCGGTGAGCGAGCGCCTCCCGGTCGTGGTGCCGCTGCACCCGCGCGGCCGGACCCGCCTGGCCGAGGCCGGGCTGGTGGACACCGAGAACCTGCGCATCATCGACCCGCTGGGCTACGTGGACTTCCTGTCGCTGGTGCGGGGCGCGACGCTGGTCGTCACCGACTCCGGCGGCGTGCAGGAGGAGACGACCATGCTGGGCGTCCCCTGCCTCACCGTGCGGCCCAACACCGAGCGGCCGATCACCATCACGCACGGCACCAACCGGCTGGTCACCCCCGCGCAGCTGCCCGCCGCCGCCGACCTGGCACTGGCGGACGGCGCGGCGACGCCTTCCGGCGAGCTGCCCCCGCTCTGGGACGGCAAGGCCGGTCCCCGGATCGCCCGGGTGATCGAGAACTGGCTGCGCGGCGGCAATCTCTCCCCGGCCGGGCAATCCGTACCGCCCAAATCACTTTAAAACGGCTATTTCGGCACGGCTTAGGCCGTAGCCTGGCACGACCCCGGACAAAGGCGATCCCCCATGAGCGAAGAGACCCCCGAAGAGCCGAAGTTCCAGCGTCTTGGGCCGATCAACTGGCTGCCCGAGGAGCGCAAGGTCGTCGAGCGCTTCGAGGAGCGTGTCCGGGACCTTGAGCGGCGGCTCGCCATCGCCGAGGCGAAGGCCGACTACGCGCAGTGGAAGCTGGAGTCGACCAAGGTGCAGCGCCCGTACCGGGTGGCCGAGGCACTGACCGCGGCCAAGGGATCGGGGGTCACCGCACTGCCGGGCAAACTGCGCTCCGCGATGCAGACGCGCAGGGGCCCCAAGCCGCCCCGCCCGGTGGCCGAGGTGGTCGCCGAGCTCGACCGGCAGGGGCCCGTGGTCGACGTGCCGCAGGTCAAGTGGCCGGTCGGCCCGATCGTCCGTCCGGACATGAAGGTCGCGGTCATCCTGGACGACTTCTCCCGGATGGCCTTCAAGTACGAGTGGGACCAGATCGAGTTCGGGCTCCGCGACTGGCCGGAGATCTTCGCCGAGCGCCGTCCCGAGCTGCTGTTCGTGGAGTCGGCCTGGCACGGCAACCAGGGCCGCTGGCGCTACCAGATGACCGGGACGAACGCCCCCAAGCCCGAGCTGCGCGCCCTGATCGACTGGTGCCGCGTCGAGGGGATCCCCACGGTCTTCTGGAACAAGGAGGACCCGCCGAACTTCGACTTCTTCATCGACACGGCCAAGCTGTTCGACTACGTCTTCACCTGCGACGGCGACATGGTCCCCCGCTACCGCGAGGTGCTGGGCCACGACCGGGTCGACGTGCTGCAGTTCGCCGCACAACCCCGGGTGCACAACCCGATCCAGGAGAAGCGCGGCCGCCTGAACGACGTGGTCTTCGCCGGCATGTACTTCAGGGACAAGCACCCCGAGCGCCGCGAACAGATGGAGACCGTCCTCGCCCCGATCCGCGAGCTCGGCCTGCACATCTTCGCGCGCAATGGGACCGTGGACGAGAAGTACGCCTGGCCTGCCGAGTATGTCCCGCACATCGTGGGCGAGCTCCCGTACGACCAGATGCTGGCCGCGTACAAGATGTACAAGGTCTTCCTCAACGTGAACTCGGTACTCGACTCGCCGACTATGTGCGCCCGCCGGGTCTTCGAGCTGTCGGCCTGCTCGACGTCGATCGTCTCGGGCTGGTCGCGGGCCATCGAGGAGACCTTCGGGTCGCTGATCCCGATCGCCCGTGACGAGCTGGAGTCGTACAACCAGGTCCTGCACCTGATCAACAGCCCCGAGCTGCGCGCCCGCCAGGGGCACCTGGCGATGCGCGAGGTCTTCGACAAGCACCTGTTCTCGCACCGGGTGGACCAGATCCTGGAGATCCTCGGCAAGCCGGTGCAGCGGCGGACCCGGTCGATCTCGGTGGTGCTGCCCACCAACCGGGCCGCCCAGATCGAGCACGCGATCTCCTCGGTGGCCAAGCAGATCCACCGCCCTGTCCAGCTCGTCATGGTCCTGCACGGGCTCGACATCGACCCCGTCGTGGTGGCGGACAAGGCGCGGATGGCCGGGATCACCGACGTCGTGGTGCTGCCCGCCGACTCGTCACTGTCGCTGGGCGCCTGCCTCAACCTGGGCATCGCCGCCGCCGAGGGCGAGCTGATCGCCAAGATGGACGACGACAACCTGTACGGCGAGCACTACCTGTCGGACCTGGCCCGCGCCTTCGACTACTCCGACGCCGAACTGGTCGGCAAGGGCGCGCACTACGCCTACTTCGAGGGCAGCAACACCACGATGCTCCGCCTGCCGGGGCTGGAGCACCGCTACGCCTTCCTGGTGCAGGGCGGCACCTTCCTCGGCAGGGCGGACATGTTCCGGCACTACGGCTTCGAGGACGTGACCCGGGGCGAGGACACCCGCCTGGTCCGCCGGCTCAAGGAGGACCGGGTCAAGATCTACTCCGCGGACCGGTTCAACTTCGTCTACTGGCGCAGCGGGGACGCGGGCATGCACACCTGGCAGGCCGACGACATCAAGCTCACTCGTAATGCGCAGTTCTCTTTTGTCGGGCATCCGGACGCGCATGTGATGATCTGATTTTCCGGCCGGGGCGTCGCGAGGGTTTCCGGCGTGCTCGATGACGGGACGTGTTCTCTTGCGGGGACGTGTTCGCGCTCCGGTGGGTGGGTGCTCCGGGCGGCCGTCGTTGGTGGCGGGTCTGGGGATTCGGGCCTCCGGCCCGGCGGGCGCGGTGGTCGCGGATTCTTATAAGCCGCCCGGAGCACCCACCCACCTCCGCGCACCCCTTGTCCCGCCGTACGGTCTACGGGCCGTAGTCGCTTCCTTGCGGGCCGCCCATCGGGCTCTTCGACGCTGAAGCAATCCGTACGGGGATCGTTCCGGGTCCGTCGCCGTAGCTGAAGCAGCGGTGCGGGAAGGAGCGCAGGGGGGCTCACCGTAGTTCATCGGGCCCGTTGTGATTCGCTGGCGCTGGTCGGTTCGCTGCGGCTTGTCGTTGCGGGTCATGGTTTGGGTCGGGGGCGAATGTAGCTGTCTGACAGGGCGCGTCGCGGCTTAGACCGCGGCTCAGATCGCGACTCGGATCGTCGCTGTGACCGGAGGGAGGGGTACGCCTCGGAAGGGGAGTTCCGGCCGGGTGGGCCAGCTGGAGAGGGGGCCGGGTCCGTCAGGTCCGTCTGATCTCGTGCGCGCGGTCGAGACCGTTTGCTTGGCGTTCGCCGACATCGACGTCCCATCCACAAGCCGGTCCTCAGCCCCCTCCAAGCGGGTTCCCAGCGCCGGTCCGTAGCCTCATCCTCGCCCCTCGCCCCTCGCGCCCGAGGCGACCGGGCATCCGAGCGACGACGAGGAGAGGGACCTTGCCGGAGACCGGGAACGGCTCGATGACCGCTGACGAGCGGATCGACAGGTGCCTGCGAGAGGGATCGACCACGCTGGACCTGTCCGGGCTCGACCTGGACACGGTGCCGGAATCGCTCGGCGATCTCACCCATCTGACCGATCTCTACCTGCGCGATAATCGGCTGACCGTTCTGCCCGATTGGCTGGGGAATCTCACCGCCCTCACCGCACTCTGCCTGGACAACAACCAGTTGACCGCTTTGCCGGAGTCGTTGGGGAACCTCACCGAGCTCGGATGGCTCTATCTGAGCGACAACCAATTGACCGTTCTGCCGGAGTCGTTGGAGAACCTCACCGAGCTCGACTATTTCCACCTGGAGGGTAACCGGCTGACCGCTTTGCCGGAGTCATTGGGGAACCTCGCCAAGCTCAGCGAGCTTTGCCTGGACAACAACCAGTTGACCGCTTTGCCAGAGTCGTTGGGGAACCTCACCGAGCTCTGGTGGCTCTACTTGGGCAACAACCAGTTGACTGTTCTGCCGGAGTCGTTGGAGAACCTCACCGAGCTCACCGTGCTCGATCTGACCGGTAACCAGCTGACCGCTTTGCCGGAGTCAGTGGGCAACCTCGCCGCCCTCACCGAACTCTGCCTAGGGGCTAACCGGTTGACCGCTCTACCTGAGTCGCTGGGGAACCTCGCCGCCCTCACCAGGCTCAGTGTGGGCGGTAACCGGTTGACCGCTCTGCCCGAGTCGCTGGGCAATCTCACCGCCCTCACCGAGCTCAGTGTGAGCGATAACCCGCTGACCGCTCTGCCCGATTGGCTGGGCGACCTTCCCGCCCTCAGCGAGGGCACCAGGCTCCTACTGAGTGTCTTCTATGAGGAGCGTTGGGGCTGGTGGGGTCAGAGAATTCCACCGGCCCCACCAGGCCACGGCTCTTGATGACCCCGCCGGCCAACCTGCGGTACACGAGCGACCTGTTCGTGATGTGACCCGTTGGGTCCTGTCGGCATGCGATGCACGGCAACGGTCTTCTGACGGCGCGCCGGAGACGGAGAACTGTTGGAGGAGAACAAGGCGGTCGCGGGTGCCTGGGGGTCAGCGTCCTGTGCGCGTGTAGGCGCGGAGCGACAGCGGGACGAAGATCACCAGCAGCGCGGCCGACCAGAGCAGGACGGCGGTCACCGGATGCGCGAGTGGCCAGGCCACGTCTCCGGACGGGGCGCCCGGGTTGCCGAACAGCTCCCGTGAGGCGGCGGTGAGCGCGCTCACCGGGTTCCAGTCGGCGATGAACCGCAACCAGGCGGGCATGCCGTCGGTCGGGACGAACGCGTTGGACAGCATCGTGATCGGCAGGCCCAGCGGCACCATCGCGTCGGCGACCTGCTCGTCCTTCACCGCCAGGCCCAGGTAGACGCCCACCCAGCTCAGCGCGTACCGCAGCAGCGTCATCAGCAGGAACGCCTCGGCGGTGGGGATCAGGCCGCGGTGCGGCTGCCAGCCCACCAGCAGGCCCGTGGTCACCATGGCGGCCAGCATCAGCAGGCCGATCAGCAGGTCGGCGCCGGTCTGCCCGAACGGCACCGCCAAGCGCGCCATCGGCATGGAGCGGAAGCGGTCCGTCACGCCGCGGGAGGCATCGGTGGCCATCCGCCCCATGACCCCCAACCACGCGGAGAAGGTCACCATCGCGAACAGGCCGGGCATGAGGTACTCGCGGTAGTCGCCGCCGTCCGGCACCTGGATCGCGCTGCCGAAGACGTACCCGAACAGCACCACCATGATGACCGGGAAGACCAGCGCGGCGACGACCTGCCCAGGCTCTTGCCGCAGCCGGCTCAACTCGCGGCCGACCAGGGTCAGCCCGTCGGTGAGCGTCCAGCGCAGGCGGCCCAGTGGTGAGGTGAGGACAGTCATCGCACGGTCTCCTTGCGGTCGGTGAGGCGCAGGAACACCTCGTCGAGGGTGGGGCGGCGCAGGCTCACGTCGGCGGCGGCGACCTCGGCGCGGTCGAGCTCGCGCACGATGTCGGCGAGCCTGAGGCGGCCGCCGGGCAGGGCGACGCTGAGCCGGTCGGCGCCCGTCGCCGTGGGATCGGTGCCGGTGAGGGTGTTCAGCACGGTCATCGCCGCAGGCACCGCGGCGGGGTCTTCGAGGGTGACGTCGAGGCGGTCGCCGATCGTGGCCTTCAGCTCATCGGGCGTGCCGGTGGCGATCACCTGCCCGTGGTCGACGACGGCGATGTCGTCGGCCAGCTGGTCGGCCTCGTCCAGGTACTGCGTGGTGAGCAGCACTGTGCTGCCGTCGGCCACCAGCTCGCGGATGCTGTCCCAGATCTCGCCGCGGCTGCGCGGGTCCAGGCCGGTGGTGGGCTCGTCCAGGAAGAGCACCTGGGGGCGCAGGATGAGGCAGGTGATCAGGTCGAGTCGGCGCCGCATGCCGCCGGAGTAGCCGAGAACCGGCCGGTCGGCGGCGTCCGTCAGGCCGAAGCGCTCCAGCAGCTCGTCGGCCCGCCGGTGCGCCTCGCGCCGGGACAGGTGGGAGAGGCGCCCGAACATGCGCAGGTTGCCACGGCCGGTGAGCTTCTCGTCCACGGCGGCGTACTGGCCCGCGAGCCCGATCCTGGCGCGCACCTTGCCGGCCTCGCGGACGACGTCGTATCCGGCGATGCGGGCGTGCCCGGCATCGGGATCGGACAAGGTCGCCAGGATGCGCACCGCGGTCGTCTTTCCCGCGCCGTTGGGCCCCAGCACGCCGCAGACCGTTCCTCTCGGAACGCTCAGGTCCAAACCCCGCAGCGCATGGGTGTCGCCGAAGGACTTGTACAGCCCCTCGGCGACCACGATCGGATCAGACATGATCCCCTCCAACTGGGTACGTTGTACGCGGTATGGCGGCCAGGCTAAGCCACTGGGTACTATGTACGCAAGTAGGGGGTGGAACGGTGACCGACGCCGAGTACGTGAACATCTGGATGCGGCCCGAGCGCCCCACCCGCGGGCCGAAGCCGGTCTACAGCCGCGCGCAGATCACCGAGGCGGCCGTCCGGATCGCCGACGCCGAGGGCCTGGAGGCCGCCACCATGCGCCGCATCGCCGCCGAGATCGGCGCCGGCGCGATGTCCCTCTACCGGTACGTCCCGAGCCGCGACGACCTCGTCGAGCTCATCGCCGACCGGCTGCAGGGCGAGGTCGACGTCGAGGGCATGCCCTCCGGCGACTGGCGCGCGGATCTGACCCGCTACGCCGACGGGCTGCGGGCGATGTGGCTGCGGCACCCGTGGATCGTCACCGTGCAGCGGTCACTCCCCAGCTTCGGCCCCAACCAGCTGCGCCTGATCGAACGGGTGATGGGTGCCCTCGACCCGCACGTCTCCATCGACGAGAACCTCGGCCTCATGGCCATGCTGAACGGCTATGTCGAGGGCGCCGTCCGCGAGGAGATCAGCTGGGCCGAGGAGGTCCGCCGCAGCGGGCTCAGCGAGTCGGAGTGGATGGTGCGGAGCTCCCCGCGCGTCCACCAGCTGCTGGAGAGCGGGGACTATCCGATCTTCAGCAAGATCGTGACGGAGGCGCGCCGGCTGCACCTGAGCCGCGACGACCAGTTCCGGCACGGGCTCCAGCGCGTCCTCGACTGCATCGCCGCGGCCCTCCCGTCAACGGCCGAGCCTCCGACCTCGGCGCACCGAGAGGGGTATTCCCCGACGCTCGCCACCAGGGGTGCCGGGTTCACGAGACCCGCAATGTGATCAACTCCCTGCCGAAGTCGGCCCAGGACCGCCGGCGCGCGATCACCGCACCCCACCTCGTCGACCCCCGATCCACAGGTCTTGACGATTTCTCGGTCTGAGCGAACCGGGCCGTGGCCGACCTGGCGGATGGGAGATCAGCGAAGGCCAGGGCGGTGGCTGAATGGGCCACGGACCAAGGAACGGAGTACCTCCACCGACAGATCATGACAATCTGCGGGAGGTGCTCTGGTACGGAACACGACGACACCCCCCGGCCCCGAGGACTCCGGGCCGGGGGGTGTCGTGGGTGCCGGGGCGCTGGTCTCCGGGTTCCCGGCTTTTCCGGGAACCCGGCCCCGGGCACGGGTGGACTTGGTTACCGGACGCCTCGCCTGCCGTACAGGCTCACCGCCAGGATGACGCCGACCGCTGCCAGGGCGATCTGGATGACGAGTTCGATCCAGTCGATGCCCGACGTGGTGGCGACTCCGAGCGCTCCGGCGATCGCGGTGCCGATGAGGGCGGCGACGATACCGATGACGATGGTCAGCCAGATCGGGATGGCCTGCTTGCCGGGCACGACGAGCCGACCCAGGGCACCGATGATGGCGCCGATGACGATGGCGGTGATGATGCCGGTGACTGTCATGTTCCACGCTCCTGTCTGCTCAGCTGCCAGGCGTATGCCCTGGGAAAGACGAACAACACATAACGGAGTGACCCGAATTACTGGCCGTGGGTCACGATCCTGTTGTGAAGTGGTCGTATACGGGTTCCGACCGGCGATCATCGCCCGGAGGATCCCGGTGTCAGGAGACCCGGTCGACTGGCTTTCCCGGCGTTTCGCCGGTCGGGTCACCGACAGGAACGGCGGGGACGCCGGGGACGCCGGGGGTGGCGCCGCTCAGCAGGGAGCGGACGAGTCCGAGGCCGGTGCCGCCGAGGGTGAGCGCCTTGGCCAGCATCTCCTCGACACCCTGGGCGCCGTTGAGAACGACCATGTGGTCGACGTTGCCGAAGGACTTCGCCCCCGCCTCGACGATCTGCGGCCAGTTCTCGGCGAGCTGCTGGGCGATGACCGCCTCCTGGTTGTCGGCGAGGGCCTCGGAACGGGCCCGGATCGCGTCGGCCTCGGCCAGGCCCCTCGCCTTGGCCGCCTCGGCCTCCGCGAGTCCCTGCGCCCTGGAAGCCTCCGCGGCGGCCAGGCCGGTGGCCTTGGTAGCGTCGGCGGCGGCGAGGCCGCGCAGCCGCACGGACTCCGCCTCGGCCGCGGCCGCCTGCTTGACCTGCGACGCCTGCGCGGCGGCGCGGAGCTCGGTCTCGCGGGCCTCGGCCTCGGCCTGGGCGATGCGGGCGTCGCGTTCGGCCTGGGAGGCCGTCACCGTCTCGTACGCCCTGGCGTCGGCGGGCTTGCGGACCTGGGCCTGCAGTCGCTGCTCGGCCAGCGCCGCCTCAAGCTCGGCGGCACGGGTCTCCTGGACGACGACCTCCTGGCGGGCGGACGCCTCCGACAGCGGCCCCGCCTGGCGGGACCTGGCCAGCGCCTCGTCGATCTCGGCCTGGTAGGCGGCCTGCTTGATCTGGGAGTCGCGCCAGGCCGCGGCCTTGTTGGCGGCGGCGACCTGCTCTGCCTCGGTGGCCTCCTGGTCACGCTGGGCCTCGGCGATGCGCGCCGAGGCGGCGATCCTGGCGGCGTGCGGCTTCCCGAGGTTGGTGATGTAGCCCGTCTCGTCCTCGATCTCCTGGATCTGCAGGGAGTCGACGATCAGGCCAAGCTTGATCATCTCGTCGGCGGCCGAGGCGCGGGTCTCGCCGGTCAGCCGCTCCCGGTTGAGGATGAGGTCCTCGACCGTCAGGTTGCCGATGATCGATCGCAGGTGGCCGGTGAACAGTTCGTGGATGGCGCCGTTCATCGAGTCCTGTTGGTCCAGGAAGCGGCGGGCGGAGTTGGCGATCGAGTGCAGGTCGTCGCCGACCTTGTAGATCACGACGCCGCGTACCACCACCGGGATGCCCTGCTGGGTGACGCAGGAGACCTGGAGGTTGGCGGCCCGGCTGTCCAGGCGCAGGCGGCGCGCGGTCTGGAATCCGGGGAGCACGGAGGTGCCCTTGCCTGTGATGATCTTGAATCCCAGGCTGTCGGCCTCCTCGCTCCTGCCCCGGGCGCCGAGCCCGGAGATGATCAGCGCCTCGTTGGGCTCGGCCACCCGCCAGATGGCCTTGAAGAGCAGGACGATGACAGAAAGGGCGACGATGACGACGCCCCCGATGACGAAGTACTCCGTAGGCATCGCGGCCTCCGCGGTGGGGGATGAGAGAACTGTCAGCCGAGCGCTCGGGAGACGTAGACGGTGCGCGGCGGGAAGAAGTCGACGATCACGACGATCGAGCCGACGGTGAACTCCTCGTCGGGAACCGTGGGATGCGCGTAGAACGCCTCGACACCGCCCCGGACCACCACCATCACCTCACCGACCAGGCCGGGGCCGATCTTTCCGGTGACCCTGCCCTCTTTACCGACCACGCGTTACTCCCCGGATCAGCCGCCAAGGGGGAGAAACGAATGCGCGCCTCGCTCCGCCACGCACCGTGCCGTGACGTGAACTCGGCCGGACGTTAATCCCCGCGCCTCACTTTATAGGGGTAACGGGCCGACTTCCGATAACGTTCCGGCTTATCCTGAAAATTCATACGGCATACCTCCCTCGCGTCCGCCCCCCGGCTCATGTAATCCGAGGTCAGAGGCGGAAAGGGATGGAACGGCGGGGAACCATGCGGAGTGGCATGTCCCGGTTGCGCCAGGCGTGGGTCCTTTCCTCGGACCGGATAGGTCACGGCGTGCCGTCGTCGCCCACCCTTCCTTTCAATTCCCGGCGACCATGACATGACTCTCATGCAGGAGATATCGTGACAGCACGCTAATGGCATGGGTAAAAACTTCCCGAAAACACAGCGCGGCGACCGCGGCGATCCATTCACATCGTGATGATCGCCCCATGACCGATCCTGATGAGATCAATCCACGTAAGGCCCTGGAACTCGGTATGGACCGGCCCATCTCCCGCCGGGACTTCTTCGACGGGGTGATCGCGGCCACCGGGATCGCGGCGGCGTGCTCGCTGCCCGGGATCGGCGGACGGAACACCTCCCCGGCCAAGGGCGCGGAAGACCTGGAGCTCTCGCCCGACACCTCCTACCCGCCGTCCCTCACCGGGCTGCGCGGTGACACCGCGGAGGCGCTGAGCGTGCCCCACGCCCTTCGTGACCAGCGGTTCTGGGCATACGCCGGGATGCCGGAACCCACCGGCGAGCGCTATGACCTGGTCGTGGTCGGCGCGGGGATCAGCGGCCTCAGCGCGGCCCACCGGTGGCTGGAACGCGATCCGGGCGCACGGATCCTGATCCTGGACAATCACGACGACATCGGCGGGCACGCCCTGCGCAACGAGTTCCGCCCAAGGGCCAGGAAGGGGCCGCTGGTCGCGTACGGCGGGTCACGGTCGATCATCAACCCGGCGGCATGGACCCCCGAGGGGAAGGACCTGCTCGCCAAGCTGGACATCCGCCCCGAGAGGCTTACCGGGGAGCGGAGGCTCTACCCGGACCTGGGGATGCACGACAGCGTCTTCTGCGACCGGGAGACCTTCCCGGCCGAGCGGCTGGTCGTGTTCACCCCCGGCAAGGGGGCACCGCGGTGGATCGCCGAACTGCCGGTCGCGGAGCAGGCCGGAAAGGACCTGCTCATGCTGTACGGCGACCCGCCGGACTGGTTTCCCGGCCTGTCCGGCGAGGAGAAACAGGAGCGGCTGGCCAGGCTCACCTACTCGGGTTTCCTCGCCGAGGTCTGCGGGGTCCATCCGGACGTGCTGAAGTTCGTCCAGACCATGCCGAGTGACGAGTGGGCCTACGGCTCCGACGCCTTCGGCGCGATCGACGCCTGGGCCTGCGCCGACGAGCACCGGTACGCCGGATTCCAGGGGCTCGGCCTCGACGCCTCCAAGCCGTCCAGGTACAACTCCCCGACCGTGATCAAGGAGTGGGACGCGGGCGAGCCGCGCGCCTACCGCTTCCCCGAGGGCAACCAGGCGATCGTCCGGATGATGGCCGCCCGGATGATCCCCGGCTTCGCCACGACCGCCGACATGGCGGGGATCACCACCGCGAGCTTCGACTACGGCGCGCTCGACCGGCCGGGCAACCGGGTCCGGGTGCGCCTGTCCAGCCCGGTGGTCTCGGCGGCCAACGACGGCCGGCCAGAGGCGGCCACCGGCGCCACGGTCGGCTACTTCGACGGCGAGCGGGTGCGGACCGTGCGGGCCGGAAGCGTGATCATGGCCTGCTGGAACTCGATGATCCCCTACCTGGTCGGCGACCTGCCGCTCGCGCAGCGGGCGGCGCTGTACCGGGCGGTCAAGGTGCCCCTGCTGTACGCGACGGTCCAGCTCCGTGACTGGCGCGCCTGGCAGGAGATCGGGATCAGGCGCGCCAGGTTCACCGGCGCCCGCTGGTGCGTGGCCGAACTCGACGACCCGGCCGACATCGGCGGCTACCGGTGTCCGAGGACCTCCTCCGAGCCGATCGCGGTGCACATGGTCAGCACGCCCGTCACGCCCGGCGTGTCACCCGCGCACGGCTCGATCGCCGGCCGGTACGCCCTGATCGAGACGCCGTACGGGCACCTGGAGTACAGCATCCGCGACCAGCTCACCCGGTTGCTCGGCCCGGGAGGCTTCGACGCGGCCCGCGACATCGAGGCGATCACGGTCAACCGGTGGGGGCACGGCCACACCCCTGAGTACGCCACCCCGTGGGATCTCGACTTCTACCCCGACGGCCGGCCACCGGCGGCCGTCGCCCGCCGGCCGCACGGCCGGATCGCGATCGCCAACGCCGACTCCGTGCCCGCCGCCCGCGCCGACGCGGCCGTCACCGCCGCCTACCGCGCGGTCGCGGAGCTACAGCGCTGACGGGGTGCTGACGGGGTGCTGACGGGGTGCTGACGGGGAATCACCCGGGCTTCCTCAGCCCAGTGAAGGCCCAGCTCATCCTCGGCTCGACCGCCCAGCGGGTGGCGCGCCGCACCGGCTCCGTACACAGCAGGGCGGCGAGCCCGACCCCGAGAAGCGCCACGGCCGTCACCCCCGCCACGGTCTGGGCCCAGTCGCCGTAGAACCGCTCGGCGACCTTCACCACCAGGCCGTGCAGCAGGTAGGCGTACATCGTCGCCGCGCCGAGCCCCGAGTACCAGGTGCGCCTGGCCGGGGTGACCGCCAGGAACGCCGCGACGAGCAGTGCCCCGGCGGCCAGCATGCCGAGGCGGATCAGGCTTCCGGTGAGGTCGTCGACGCCGATCGCGTCGTTGGCGTGCCGCCACCGGATCCACTCGGTCTTCACCAGACTGTGCGTGGCGAGCGCCAGGACACCGCCCAGGACCAGCACGATCGCCCCCGCGGCCCGTGCCCACCGCCGCCTGAGCCACTCGAAGTGCTCGGGACGGAGCATCAGCCCGAGCACGTAGAACGGGAGCAGGCCGAGGGTCCGGTTCATCGACAGCTCGTCGGGAAGCCTGCTCATCCCCGACAGCAGCGACAGCCCGACCGCGACCGTCAGCGGCCACCGCAGCTGCTGCCAGACCGGTGTGGACAGCCGCCACAGGAAGAGCGACATCAGGAACCAGGTCAGGTAGTACGGGTCGAGGAGGCTGATGTCGAGCTTGCCGTACAGGATGAGGCGAGGCAGCGAGTAGAGCAGTTCGAAGATCACGTACGGGACGGCGAGCGTGCTGATCAGCCTGCGCGCCTTGCCGGAGGAGAAGGTGAAGTTCCGCGACAGGTAGCCGCTGAGCACGATGAACAGCGGCATGTGGAACGTGTACACGTAGAAGTAGGCCGCGTGCGCGACCGGCACGTCCCGCAGGCCCTCGATCAGGTGACCCGAGACGACCAGGGTGATCGCCAGGAACTTGGCGTTGTCGAAGAACGGGTCCCTGTCCGCGGCGGGCGGGAGAGCGGCCCGCAGCGGGGTTGCGACACTCACAGCCCGGACCGTAGCCAGACCCGCCCAACGCCCGGCGAACAACCGGTGACCGCCGGGGAAATCCCCGCGCGGTCCCACCGGCGCCACCCGGTGGGATCGTGCGACGGCTACCCGACGGCGGCGGCGCTGGCGTCCCAGAGCGCGCGGGCCAGCGCGGGGTCGGCCATTCTGCCGGGGACGGCCGCCGGGGCGCTTTTGGCGAAGTAGCGGCCCGGGTGGGTGGTGCCGTCCGGGTGGGTGGCGAGGTGCACCATGGTGCTCGCGCCCTCCTCGACGGTCTGGCCCATGCCGGGGATGTTCTTCACCATCCACATCATCAGCGTGGCCGGGGCGAACTCGGTCTTGATCACACCGGGATGGAAGCAGGTCGCGGTCACCCCGGTGCCCGCGAGGCGCCGGGCCAGCTCCACCGTGAAGAGGGCGCCCGCCTGCTTGGAGTCCCCGTACTGGAGCCAGCCGCTCCAGCGCCGCCGCTCGCGGTCGAGATCGGACGGATCGAGGCGCCCGGCCTTGCCCGCCCGGGAGGAGGTGGTGATCACCCGCTCCCCGATCCGCTCCAGCAGCAGGTTCGTCAGCAGGAAGGGGGCGAGGTGGTTGACCTGGATCATCGTCTCGTGGCCGTCGCGGGTGAGCGTGCGCTCGGTGGTCATGACACCCGCGTTGTTGACGAGAATGTCAATCCGCTCGTAACGGGAGAGCAGCTCGGCCGCCAGTCCGCGCACCTCGTCCAAGGAGGTGTAATCGCAGGTGAACGTATCCGGGACCGTTCCCGAGACCGCCGCCACCCTTTCCGCCACGTGAGCTGTCTTACCGGGATTACGGCCGACCAGAACAACCCGCTGTCCGCGCCTCGCGAGCTCTACCGCCGCCGCCTCACCAATTCCGGCACTAGCCCCGGTAATCACACTAATCATCCGATCCTCCACTGCGCAGAAAGCGTATTCGGTGCTAGTCTCCTATGCGATCTTCCGGAGGCCTATCCATCCCTAAACCGGCACGAGCCTCCACACGCTCAGAGGTTGGGACGAGTGGACATGGGCTCTAGAAACCGCTCGATTCGGTTCAAGATTTTCTTGCTGTTGCTCCTGCCACTGTTGTCACTGAGCGCACTGTGGGGCTTCGTGCTCAACCTGACCGTCGGTGACGGGATCACGCTGCTCAACGCGAACAGCATCTACCAGTCGGTGGGTGTCACCTCCACTGATCTGGGACTACAGCTTCAGGCGGAGCGGACGCAGTCGTCGGTGGCGATCAGCTCCCGGGTCCTCACGAGCGGGATGGGTGAGCAGCGCTCCCGGACCGACCGGGCGGTCGAGGCGTTCAGGAAGGCCACCGCCTCCGAGAGTTCCGGCAGCCCGGAACTGCGTAGCTCACTGGACGCGCTGCTCGGCCAGCTCAACCGGCTTCCGAACATCCGGTCGGGCGTCGACAGCGGACAGCAGGCACGGCTGACCGTGCTGTCGAGCTACAACCGGATCCTCGACGCGGTCTTCCTGGTGTACGACCAGATGGCCGCGGTGCCCGATCTGTCGATCTTCCAGCAGGCCACGGCCATGCAGGGCATGGGCAACGCCTATGAGATGTTCGCCAGGGAGAACGCGCTGATCAGCGGGGCCCTGATCGACTACCGGCTGTCGGAGGAGGAGCGCAAGGCCTTCGGCGAGTACGTCACCACCCGGAACTTCCTGCACACCAAGGGTGTGGCCCTGCTCGATCCCGAACTGGGCAGGACCTACCGCGAGACCTTCGAGTCCGCGGCCTTCGAGAAGTTCACGGACCTGGAGAAGGCCGTCATCGGGTCGACCGGCAACCGGCTGGCCCCCGAGGCGGCCAGGTGGAAGACGACCGCGAACGAGATGTCGGCCTGGCTGGACAAGGTCAACCTCGCCGCCTCCAAGAAGCTGGCGGAGCGGGCCCAGACGGCGGCCACCGGCATCCTGCTCCGGATCGTGATCGCCGGCGGCGTCGGCCTGATCGCGGTGGTCGCGTCGATCATCATCTCGGTCCGCTTCGGCCGCCGCCTGGCCGCCGAGCTCGCCGGGCTCCGTTCGGCCGCCCTGGAGCTGGCGGACGTGCGGCTCCCCCGCGTCGTGGAGCGCCTGCGGCGCGGCGAGGAGGTCGACGTGCGGGCCGAGGCGCCGCCGATCCAGGCGGGCGGCTCGACCGAGGTGCACGACGTGGCCCACGCCTTCGGCTCGGTGCAGCGGACCGCGGTCGAGGCCGCCGTCGGCCAGGCCAACCTGAGGCGTGGCGTCAGCCAGGTCTTCGTGAACCTGGCCCGGCGCAAGCAGAGCCTGCTCCACCGCCAGCTCACCCTGCTCGACAGCATGCAGCACCGGGCGAGTGACCCCGACAGCCTTGAGGACCTGTTCCGGCTGGATCACCTGACCACCCGTATGCGGCGGCACGCCGAGGGCCTGATCATCCTGTCCGGCGCGGCACCCGGCCGGTCGTGGCGCAAGCCGGTGCCGGTGGTCGACGTGCTGCGAGCCGCGATCGCCGAGGTCGAGGACTACACCCGGGTCAACGTGATGCCGGTGGCCGACATCTCGCTCGACGGGGCCGCGGTCGCCGACATCACCCACCTGGTGGCCGAGCTGATCGAGAACGCCACGATCTACTCCCCGCCGCAGACCATGGTGACCGTGCGCGGCGACGTGGTGGCCAACGGGTTCGCCGTCGAGGTCGAGGACCGCGGCCTGGGCCTGAGCCCCATGGAGTACGCGGCCATCAACGAGCGGCTGGCCAACCCGCCGGAGTTCGACCTGGCCGACAGCGACCGGCTGGGCCTGTTCGTGGTGGGCCAGCTCGCCTCCCGGCACGGCATCCAGGTCATCCTGCGCGGCTCACCGTTCGGCGGCACCACGGCCATCGTGCTCATCCCCCGTGCGCTGATCGCCCAGCAGGGCTCGCCGCTCGCCCTCACCGTGGAGCAGACGTCCTCCGCCGCCGAACGCGCCGCCGAGCATTCGGGAGAGCCGTTCGACTCCTCCTCGCACGACACGTTCGCACCCTCCGCCAACGGCAACGGCCTGCCCCGCAGGATGAGGCCGGCCTCTCCTGCCCAGTTCACCGCCGCGCCCGCACTCAGCGTGGTGACCGACCCGCCGGCCCATGCCCGGTCCGCCGGGCAGGAGGGACATCCGGGCGGGACCGCGGACCAGGAGACCGGCTGGGCCCACGCCCCCTTCGCCGCGTCGCCCGAGGAGACGCCACAGGGGACCGGTGAGACCCTCCGGACACCTCACGAGTCCGAGCTCGGCAATGACGCTCCGACACGTAAGACGGCCACCCAGCCCCCCAAGGGGCCGGGTGGCCTGCCCCGCCGGATCCGGCAGGCGAACTTGGCGCCTCAGCTCCGCCAGGAGCCCGAGGCGACGGAGCCCGCCCAGCCGGAGCCAAGGGCGGAACCGTGCGAGGAGCGTTCGCCCGACGAGGTCCGCGCGTTGTTCTCCGCCTTCCAGGCGGGTGCGCGGCGCGGACGCGAGGAGCAGGACGATGACTTCGCACACCACACGACAGGCGACAAGGGGGACAAATGACCGGAAAATTGACCAACACCGGCGAGCTGAACTGGCTCCTCGACGACCTGACCACCAGGGTGGGCGCGGTGCGCCAGGCGGTGATCCTCTCCACCGACGGGCTGGCCGTCGGCTTCTCGAAGGGGCTCAACCGCGAGGACGCCGAACATCTGTCCGCGGTCGCAGCCGGATTCCAGAGCCTGGCACGCGGCGCGGGACGCCATTTCGGCGGCGGTGAGGTGCGCCAGACCATCGTGGAGATGGAGTCGGCGTTCCTGTTCGTCACCGCCGCCGGACAGGGCACCTGCCTGGCCGTGCTGAGCAGCTCCGACGCCGATGTGGGTCACATCGCGTACGAGATGGCGATGCTGGTCAAGCGGGTGGGCCAGCATATCTCCACCAGTCCGCGCCAGGGTCTCTCATGAGCGGGGGAGCGGGTGGTGGCGCCGTCCATGAACCGTCCGATCCCCGAACCCGGTGCCGGAGGTCCGGATGACACACTGGATGGACGAGGAGGCCGGACCGGTCGTCCGGCCCTACGCGCTCATCAGGGGTCGCACCCGCTCCTCCGGTGACACTCTGGACCTGGTCGCGATGGTCACCTCGACCCGCGCCGTTCCGTCCGGGGGATTCGTCCCCGGGCCGGAACAGGAACGCATTCTCGCCATGGTCACCACCCCGACCTCGGTCGCCGACGTCGCCTCGGACCTCAACCTGCCACTCGGCGTGGTCAAGGTCCTTCTCGGCGACCTGCAGGACCACAAGCTCATCTCGATCGGGCGCGCCTCCGCGAGCGAGCGCATTCTCAAGGAAGTGATCAATGGACTTCGGGCCCTCTGACGAACCCGTCGCCCTCAAGATTCTCATCGCGGGTGGCTTCGGGGTGGGAAAGACCACACTCGTGGGCGCCATCAGTGAGATCCGGCCGCTCCGCACCGAGGAGGTGCTCTCCGACCGCGGTATCGGCATCGACGACGTCGACGGCGTGGAGGGCAAGACCACCACCACCGTCGCGATGGACTTCGGCCGCATCACGATCAGGGAGGGTCTGGTCGTCTACCTGTTCGGCACCCCGGGCCAGGAGCGGTTCTGGTTCATGTGGGACGAGCTGTCCTACGGCGCGCTGGGCGCCGTGGTGCTGGCCGACACCCGGCGGCTGACCGACTGCTTCCCCTCGATCGACTACTTCGAGCAGCGCGGCACGCCGTTCATCGTGGCCGTCAACTGCTTCGACGGCGCCGACCGGCACGAGGCGGAGGACGTGCGCGTCGCCCTGGACCTCGACGTGGACGTGCCGGTGCTCCTCTGCGACGTGCGGCGCCGTGTCTCGGCGAAGACGGTGCTCGTGACCCTCGTGGAGCACTCGCTGAAGGTGCTGACGGCCAGCCAGAGCTGAGAGGCGGGCCGGGGGGTTCCCCGGCCCTCGCCACCGAGAGCCCAGGCGCCCCGCCAGGAGGTCACAGTGCCCGCAGGCCGCTGATCAACTCCCTCAGCAGACTCTCCGGCGGCACGGAGGCGGCGGGAAGCGGCGATCTCACCAGGATCAGGCCCTGGTCGAGCAGGTCGCCCAGGAGGACTTTGATCACGCCGACCGGTAGCTCGGCGTCCGACGCGATCTCCACGATCGGGCGTGCCCGCCTGACCAGGTTGAGCAGCCGCCGGTGTTCGGAGCCCAGAGACGCTCCCGGGGAGACCGGTGCCCCTGTCGCCACCGCCATCGAGAGCAGGTCGAACGAGGAGCAGGACGCCCTGGTGCGCCCCCCGGTCACCGCGTAGGGGCGAACGACGGGACCGGCCTCCTCGTCCACCCACTCGACGTCGTCGCTCATTGGCCGGCCATCCGGGGTCCGGTGGCCAGATGCTGTCCGACCCTGGTGACCAGGCGGGCCATCTCGTAGGCGATCAGGCCCACGTCGGCGGCGCCGGTGGTCATGACCGACAGGCAGCTCCCCTGACCGGCGGAGGTGACGAAGAGGAACGCGGAGTCCATCTCCACCATCGTCTGGCGTACGGCTCCGCCGCCGAACTGCAGGCTGGTGCCCTTCGCAAGGCTCTGGAAGCCGGACGCCACCGCCGACAGATGGTCGGCGTCCTCCTTGGTCAGCCCTCTGGACGAGGCCATCATCAACCCGTCGTTGGACAGGATCAGTGCGTGCGAAACGTCCGCCACACTCGTGACGAAGTCATCCAGAAGCCAATAAAGCTCACCCGGCACGTGGTTAAACCCCTTCCCCTCTGATGATCCTGTTGATCTTTACCCCCCACCGGCGCGACGAAGCCGGTCTCATGGACCCGTCTCCGTTCGCGCTCCCGCTCTCACGGCCCCGGCTCAACGCTCGGCACCGCCGTCCTCGTCGTCGGCCCGGCCGCGCTGCCAGCCGGACTGCAGGGCGCTCATCAGCGCTCTCGTCTCCTCCGGTGACCGCTCCTCGATCTCGGCGTTGGGCGAACGCGGCTCCCTGGCCCGCATCGACGGCATGTTCGCCTGCCGTACCCGACGTGGCAACCCGCCGCCGCGCCGCAGCGGCCGCCACAGGTCCGTGGGAATCGGCACCGCCGGTTCACCGGGTTCGCCGGACCCGGCCCGTTCCGGCTGTCCCTCGGGCTCGGGCCGCACGCTGATGACGGTGAGCACCGGCGGCTCCGGCGGCTGCTCGACGGGCTCCGGCTCCCCGAGCAGTTCCTCGGGGATCAGGACGACCACCCCGGTCCCGCCGTACGGCGAGGAGTGCAGCGCGACCTCGACCCGGTACCTGGCGGCCAGCAACCCGACCACGGCGAAGCCCAGCCGATCGGTGTCGGCCGGGTCGAACTCCGGCGGACTGGCCAGGCGCTCGTTGATCGCGGCACGCTTCTCCGCGGTCAGCCCGAGCCCCCTGTCCTCGATCTCGACGGCGAAGCCACGGCCCACGAGCTCACCGCGGACCGAGACCTGGCTGCCGGGCGGGGAGAAGACCGTGGCGTTCTCCAGGAGCTCGGCGAACAGGTGCATCATGTCCGCGACGGCGTTGCCCACCAGGGTGGTGCCGCCCGTCGGGAGGATCCGCACCCGGGCGTAGTCCTCGACCTGGGCGGCGGCCCCGCGCAGTACGTCCTCCATCGGCACCGACGAGCGCCACTTGCGGCCCGCCGCCCCGCCGGACAGGATCACCAGGCCCTCGGCGTGGCGGCGCATGCGGGTGGTGAGGTGGTCGAGCCTGAAGAGGTTCTCCAGCGACTCGGGGTTCTCCGCCCGCTTCTGCATGCCGTCGAGCAGCTTGAGCTGGCGCTGCAGCAGCGACTGGCTCCGGCGGGCGAGGTTGCGGAAGGAGTGGGCGGCGCCCTCGCGCAGCCTGGCCTGCTCCACGGCGGCGTCCACGGCGCGGCGCCGGACGCTGTCGAAGGCGGCGGCGACATCGTGGATCTCGGCGGTGCTGCCCAGCGGTTCCAGCTCGGGTGCCTCGGCCGTCACGTCCACCTTCTCGCCGCGGCGCAGCTTCTCCATCACCCGTGGCAGCCGCACCTCCGCGAGGTCGGTGGCGGCCCGCCGCACGCCGGCGAGTTCCCTGGCGATCCCGCTGCCGATCCGGTACGAGACGAGCAGCGACGCGACGACCGCGGCGAGGCCGAGGACGCCGACGACACCGGCGCGGATGTAGACGCCCATGGTCACCGGCTCGGCCCGCTTGACGAGCGTGGGGCCGACCTCCGTCGTCGACCGCTGGTAGAGGGCGTCCAGCGCGTCGCCCGCGGCACGCCACTCGGTGGCCGAGACACCGCTGCCGGCCAGCAGGCGCGACTCCAGGGCGACGAACCTGGCGTACGTCGAGGAGGCGATCAGCTCCGTGAAGGGGGCGCGCAGCGAGGGCCCCAGCTCGGAGATCGCCTGTTCCATGAGGAATGCCCGGTTGGCGGCGATCCGGGCGAACACTCGCGCCTCGTGCTCCGTCATCGGGCTCCGCAGCGCCAGCGGGCCCGTGGCGAGTGCCCGCTCGCGGCTGAACAGGTTCATGCTCTGGTCGACCATCGTGACGGCGCGCAACTCGCGGTAGAGCGGGAGGTCGTTGGTGGGACTCAGGGTGTTGAAGAGCCGGTTCAGCGCGTCCGGCAGCCGGGCGAACTCCTCGGAGAGCCCCACCGAGTCGATCCGCCCCACGTCGACCCTGGCTCGGATCGCGTCGAGCCCCTCCACCTGCCTGATCAGCTCGGCGTGGCGGGTCCTCGTCTCGTCGGACATCACCGCCTGCACCTCGTCCCGGCCCATCTCCTGGCGGAGGCGGGTGCGGGCCTGGTCGGTGACCGCGCGCTGTCCCGCGAGGGTCTTGTGGTCGGCGTTGGAGCGGGTGGCCAGGTACTCGGCGGACAGGATGTGCTCGCGTTGGATCGCGTTGTTCAGGTCGTTCGAGGGTTTGCCGACGGATTCGTACAGCGTGCCGATGGAGCGCAGGCTCATCGAGTCGCCGACCGTGACGACCGAGGCGAAGCCCCATACCGCCACCAGCGAGGTGAGAGGAATGGCCAGCAGCACCGAGACCTTGAACCGGATGGACTTGCTCGATGCCATGTCACCTCAACGGCTCGCTCACGGAACGCCAGGGGGAGCCCCCGGACGATCTCTAGATCGCCGACGAGAATAGCACTGGCGGCTCCTGCTATTTGTAGCCTATTTGTGACATGTCATGAAATAGTCATGAGAAGTGAGAAGTCAGCCTAGAGCGGCGTGTGATGCCTGAGTTGCGCTTCGTGTCCAGGTCAGCCGTGCGAGCCGGGCGGCCAGCACGCCGACCAGCGCGGCCTCGGTGCCGAGCAGGATCCACTCGGCGAGGCCCGCGAGCACCCCGTGCCCGGGGAGCGCCACGTAGGTGATCGCCAACAGGCCGAAACCTCCGGCCAGCGCCAGCCACTCCACGGTCCTGGCCACCGGCCGCCACCGCTCGTCCTCGTCGAACCGCGCCACCAGCAGGCCGCCCGCCACCGGCATCGCCACGAACACGGCGATCGACAGGTAGCGGTACGTCTGGCCGATCAGGTCGGTGCCCGTGCCGGGCAGGACCGGTGGCAGCACCGCGAGAAGGACGAGCCCGGCACCCCACACCCGCATCAGCCGCTCGGCCAGGACACCCACCGGCGCCCCGGTCGCGCGCAACCCGGCGACCAGCGCGAGGGAGGAGATCCCCAGCGACGCCATGACGAACCCGGTGACTCCGCTGCGGTCCAGCGCGGCGTACTCGCTGATGGTCAGATCGAGCGAGTCCTGGTACGGAACCGGGTCGGGCCGCCCCACCGCGACGGCCAGGGCCGCCACCGCGGCCGCCGCGATCCCGGCGCACGCGATCAGGGGGTAGAGCCTTTTCGAGGCGAGCATGGATCAAGTCTGCTCGCGGAAGGAGGTTTCGGGCATCCGGCGGCACCCCTGATCCAACCCTGAGCCGTCCCTGAGACGGCCGGGCCGGGGCGCCCCCTCACGCCCCGGCCCGTCTCAGCGGAGGCCACGGACCTCGGCGTAGCGATCCCTGATCCCGGGCGCGGGGTCGGCCTCGTAGCGCTCGGACCCGCCCGCCTCCCAGGCCGGAGGCTCGTCGCCGCCGAGCAGCCAGGCGGCCTGCCTGGCCGCCCCGTCCGCGACGTACTCCCCCGGCTCGGGAACGACCACAGGCCTCCCGAAGACCGCGGGGGCGATCCGCCGTACGGCCTCGGACCTGGCGCCGCCTCCGATGAGCAGCACCCTGGCCGGGTCGAGCCCGAGGGCGTCGAAGGCGTCGGCGAGGTGGCAGAGCAACCCCTCCACCGCCGCCCTGGCCAGGTGGGCCGGGGTGGAGGTGCCCAGCGTCAGCCCGTGCAGCGACCCCGTGGCCGAGGGCAGGTTCGGGGTGCGCTCGCCCTCCAGGTACGGGACGTAGACGAGGCCGCCGGCCCCCTCGGGCGCCGCCAGGGCCAGCCGGTCGAGCTCGTCGAGGCCGACCCCGAGCAGCCGCGCGGTGGCGTCCAGCACCCTGGCCGCGTTGAGCGTGGCCACCAGCGGCAGGAACCGCCCGGTGGCGTCCGCGAACCCGGCCACGGCGCCGCTCGGGTCGGCGCTCGGGCTGTCGGCGACCGCGAAGGCCGTCCCCGACGTCCCGATCGACACCACCACGTCTCCCGGCAGGGCGCCGACCCCGAGGGCCGCCGCCATGTTGTCGCCCGTCCCCGGCGCGAGCCGCACCGTCCCGTCTCCGAACGCCTTGACCTCTCCCGCGCCGGCGCGGGGCCCCAGCACCTCGGGGAGTTCGGGGAGGGCGCCGAAGGCCGCCCGAAGGAGATCGGTCCGGTACTCCCCGGTCGCGGGCGACCAGTATCCGGTGCCCGACGCGTCACCCCGGTCCGTGACGAACTCCCCGCCCAGCCGCCAGGTGAGCCAGTCGTGCGGCAGGCACACTTTCGCCGTACGACGGGCGGAGTCGGGCTCGTGCTCGGCCAGCCAGCGGAGCTTGGTCACCGTGAACGACGCCACCGGCACGCTGCCGACCGCCTCGGCCCAGCGCTCGGGGCCGCCCAGCTCCCGGACCAGGTCGGCCGCCGCCCCGGCGGAGCGGGTGTCGTTCCAGAGCAGCGCCCTCCTGACCACGTCGCCCGAGTCGTCCAGGCAGACCATGCCGTGCTGCTGCGCGCCGACGCTCATCGCCTCGACGCCGTCCAGCCCGCCCGCCCGGGTGAGCGCCTCCCGCAGCGCCTCCCACCAGGCCTCGGGATCGACCTCGGTGCCCTCCGGGTGGGCCGCGCGGCCCTGGCGGACCAGGGTGCCCGTGCGGGCGTCCCTGATCACCACCTTGCAGCTCTGGGTCGACGAGTCGACCCCGGCCACGAGCGTCATCCGCGGACCCCGAGGAGGTGTTCCATGGCGAGCTGGTTCAGGCGGGTGAAGTGGAAGCCGCGCGCGGCCACCGCTTCGAGGTCGAAGGAGTCGCGGCTCAGGTCCGCGATCGTCTCGCCCGCTGCCAGCGTGGGCTCGGAGAGCTCGGCGACCTTGCTCGCGGCGAGCGCCTCGACGACCTCGGGGTCCGCGCGGAAGGCCCTCGCCTTCTCCTTCAGGATCAGGTACGTGCGCATGTTGGCCGCGGCGGAGACCCAGACGTCCTCGGCGTCCTCGGTGCGCAGCGGCTTGTAGTCGAAGTGCCTGGGGCCCTCGTAGCCACCGTTCTCCAGCAGGTCGACCAGGAAGAAGGCGTTCTTCACGTCGCCGTGGCCGAAGATCAGGTCTTGGTCGTAGCGAGGACCGTGCTGGCCGTTCAGGTCGATGTGGAAGAGCTTGCCGTGCCAGAGTGCCTGCGCGATGCCGTGCGCGAAGTTGAGCCCGGCCATCTCCTCGTGGCCCACCTCGGGGTTGAGGCCGACGCGGTCGGGGTGTTCGAGTTCGTTGATGAACGCGAGCGCGTGGCCGACGGTCGGGAGCAGGATGTCGCCGCGCGGCTCGTTCGGCTTGGGCTCGATGGCGAACCTGAGGTCGTAGCCCTTCTCGATCACGTACGAGGTGAGCAGGTCCATGCCCTCCTTGTAACGGCTGAGCGCGGCCCGGATGTCCTTGGCGGCCCCGGACTCGGAGCCCTCGCGCCCGCCCCAGCAGACGTAGGTGGTCGCACCGAGTTCGGCGGCCAGGTCGATGTTGCGGATGACCTTGCGCAGCGCGTAGCGGCGGACCTCACGGTCGTTGCTGGTGAACGCGCCGTCCTTGAAGACCGGGTGGGTGAACAGGTTGGTGGTGGCCATCGGGACCTTGAGCCCGGTCTCGGCCAGTGCCTTCCTGAAGTTCGCGATGGCCCGGTCCCGGTCGGGCTCGACGGCGAGCAGGTCGTCGTCGTGGAAGGTGACGCCGTACGCGCCGAGCTCCGCGAGCCGGTGAACGCTCTCCACCGGGTCCAGCGGGGCCCGCGACGCGTCACCGAAGGGGTCGCGGGCCTGCCAGCCGACGGTCCAGAGCCCGAAGGTGAAGCGATCTTCGGGCTTGGGGGTGTAGGCGCTCATCTACGTTCCTCCGATTTAATCCACTTTATGGACTTAATATGGATCGGGGTGGTGGGATCGTCAAGAGGTGGATGCTCCATGACACAGGCCGTACGCCATGACTCGATGCGCGCCCGCAACCTCGGCGTGGTCCTCGGCGAGATCCGCAGGAACGGCCCGGTCACCCGGGCGGCGCTGGCCGAGATCACCGGGCTGACGAAGACGACGGTGTCGAAGATGGTCGGCGACCTGATCGAGGCGGGCATGGTCGCCGAGTCCGGCGCGCTGCGGGACGGCGAGCGGGGACGTCCGGGCACGGCGGTGGTGCTCAGCGGGCGGCGGGTCGCCGCGCTCGGTCTGGAGATCAACGTCGACTACCTGTCCGCCTGCGTGGTCGACCTCACCCTCGCGGTGCGGCTCCGATATTCACAGGCTGTGGACAACCGTGCGGCCTCCCCTGTGGAAACCCTTTCCCACCTGGCAGAACTTGCCCACAGGGCTGTGGATGAAGCCCGCCGGGAGGGCCTGGCCGTCGCCGGATCGACCCTCGCGGTGCCCGGTCTCGTGGACGGGGGGCTCGTGCACACCGCCCCCAACCTCGGCTGGCACCACGTCCGCGTCTCCGACCTGCTGGACCTCCCCGTCGAGGTGGACAACGAGGCCAACCTCGCGGCCCTGGGCGAGCTCTGGTTCGGTTCGGCCCCCGGCGACTTCCTGCACGTGTCGGGGGAGATCGGCATCGGCGCGGGCCTGGTGGTGGGCGGCACCCTGTTCCGCGGCGCCCGCGGTCTCGCCGGAGAGCTGGGACACGTGGTCGTCCACCCGGACGGCCCGGCCTGCCGCTGCGGCGGCCGGGGCTGCCTGGAGCGGTACGCCGGCCAGGAGGCCCTGCTCGGAGCCTGCGGCCTGGCCGACGTCCCCGAGCTGCTGGAGAGCCTGCGCGCGGGCGAGCCCGGCGCGCTGGAAGCCTGCGAACGCGCCGGATCCGCGCTCGGCATCGCCCTCACCTCGGCGATCCATCTGATGGATCCCGGCACGATCGTGCTGGGCGGCGTCTTCGCCCCGCTCTTCCCGTGGATCCGCAACCCGGTCCGGCAGGCGATGGCCGCCCGGCTGACCGGGATGCGGCACACCGTCCCCGACCTGACCGTCTCCCGCCTCGGCAGCGACGCCGCGCCCCTGGGCGCCGCCGGACAGATCATCCACCGGGTCCTCGCGAATCCGATCACGACGCTGACGCGTCGCGGTGAGAGCGCCTAGCGGAATCGCCGACACCGCCGACTGACGGGCGTCGAGTTCGTCCCTGCGGCCGGGCGTCGGCCGAGTCACTCCCGAAGCACCTGGGGTACGACGCCGAAGCGGCCTGAAGGCGGTCTGGCTACGAGGGGTTCGAGGTGGGCAGGAGGGCGGTGCAGATCTCCCGTAGCCGGCGGAGCTGGGTGGGGGTCAGGCGGTCGAAGAGGGCCTGGCGGACGGCCTCGACGTGGCCGGGGGCGGCGGCGGTGAGGGCCGCGAACCCCTCGTCGGTGAGGATCGCCCAGCTCACCCGCCTGTCCGCGGCGCACGGCTCGCGCCGCGCCCAGCCGCGCTCCTCCAGCCGTTTCATCGCGTGCGACAGGCGGCTCTGCGAGGAGTTGAGCTCCGTCGCCAGCTCGCTCATCCGCATCATCCGGTCGGGCGCCTCGGAGAGCTTCACCAGCATGGCGTAGTAGGCGTGCGGCATGCCGGAGTCGCGCTGCAGTTGCCGGTCCAGCTCCTCCTGGACGAGCTGCGAGGCGGCCAGGAACGCACGCCAGGTGCGTTGTTCTTCGTCGTCCAACCATCGCGTCACGGAACCAGCTTACTTGAACTCTCAACAAAGCGAGGGTAATCTACTTGAGAGTTCAAGTTTCGGGAGGAACCATGCCGGTCCAGCGGCTCAACCACGCCGTTCTCTTCGTGCGCGACGTCGAGCGCAGCGTCGCCTTCTACCGGGAGGCGCTCGGTTTCAGGGTGGTCATGGGCATGCCGGGCGCCGCGTTCCTGCAGGCCTCCGGGTCCAGCAACGACCACGACCTCGGCCTCTTCGAGCTCGGCGCGCAGGCGGGCCCCTCGGGAGCCGGGCGCTCGACCGTCGGCCTCTACCACCTGGCCTGGGAGGTCGACACCCTGGCCGAGCTGGAGCGGATCGCCGTCAAGCTCGGCGAGCTCAACGCCCTCGTCGGCGCCTCCGACCACTCCACCACCAAGGCCCTTTACGCCAAGGACCCCGACGGGCTGGAGTTCGAGGTCTCCTGGCTGGTCCCCGCCGACCTGCTCACCTCGGAGACGCTGAGCGGGCGCAGCAGCATCAGACCGCTCGACATCGCCAGGGAGAAGGAGCGCTACGGCGCCGACACCCGCGGCGGTCTCGGCGTCTCGATCCCCGTCTGACCGCCTCGGGTGACCGGGCCGTCCAGCACGCGCGACCCGCGTGGGGAGAAGAAAGGTGACCCGGCGGAGGCCTCCCCAGCCCTCCGCCGGATCACGGTCTCCCCGGACCTGCCCACCCGGTTCGGGGATACTCCCTTTTTTACGATTTTCAGCCGCCCATAATTTCCTCACGGGTGTCAGAGCCTGCCGAACCAGTCGCGTACGGCGTCGATTCCGCCGGTCCCGAGGGCGACCATCAGCGCGCACCGGGCCTTCGAGGGCGCCAGGCCGCGGGCCCCGATCGCCCCGACGCGGGCGGCGAGCCCCGTACCGAGGCGCATCTCGTCAAGCGGGACCGCACCGGTACGGCACCTCGACGCGACGACCACGGGGATCCCCCACTCCGTCAGCTCGGCGATCGTCGTGAAGAGCCCGACCGGCACGTTGCCCAGGCCGGTCCCCTCCAGCACGACGCCCTGCGCTCCGGCGTCCACCACGGCGGTGAGCAGCACGGGTTCGATCCCCGGATAGGTCTTGATCAGCGCGACGTCCGACGCCGGGTCCCCACCGAAGGCGGGCGGCCGGCGCGGTGGGGCGGACAGCGTCTCGACCCGGCCACCGGTCAGGAGGCCCAGCACGGGGAAGGGCGCCGACGAGAACCCCGCGACGCTGACGGCGTCGACCTTGGTGACCCAGCGGGCCGCGTGGATCTCGTCGTTCACGCACACGACGGCCCCGGCACCCCGCAGCGCGTCGTCGGCCGCGGCCGCGAGCGCGGAGGCGAGGTTGCGCGGGCCGTCGGGGGAGAACTCGTCCAGGGAGCGGACGGCACCGGTCAGCACGATGGCGCCCTGCTCGGCCGCCCGGCCGGCGAGCAGATCCACCAGGTACGCGGTCTCCTCCAGCGTGTCGGTGCCGTGGGTGATCACGACACCGTCGAATCCGCGGTCCAGGATGGCCGAGCGCGCCCTGCGGGCCAGCTCCAGCATGGTCGTGGGGGACATGTCCCAGCTGGGTTCCGCCATCACGTCCTCGGCCACCACGTCCGCCGCGACCGTGCCGGGCGGGAGCGCGCTCAGGAGTTCGGCCCCCGAGGCGACGCCCGGACGGACGGCATCGTAGGAGTGGGCGATGGTGTCACCGGTCGCCAGCAGCAGCACACGCTTCAAGGACGGAATCCCTTCGACGGGCCATGTTCGGTCACCTCTATTTATAACCCACAGATACCCCCTTTGGGGTTATGTTCGGGCGGCGCGGTCCAGAGCGAACGGCGCACCGGACGGGGAACACGGGCGGGCTCCCGCGATGACAGAAGGTCCGGGCGAGGAAATCCCGGTAGCACGTGACGAAATCGGGCTGCCGAGAGCATGCCGCCGCGAAGAGCACCCCGGCCCTGCCGGGAATGGTGGGGTAAACCCCACCTTTTTCCGGGATACCTCGCCCATGTGCCCTGACCGCCGCGGTCCCTACGGTGGTCCCATGAGCGGCATCGAGGCGACCACCCCCTGGTCGAGGATCAGCGCCCACTGGTCGGCCCGGACCTGGCTCCGCACCGCGCACCTGGTCACGGGCCTGCCGATCGCCCTGCTGGGCGCGGCGGTGATCGTGGGGCTGACCGTGGCGTCGGTGCTGTTCGTGTGGACCGTGGTGGTCCCGGTGATCGCGCTGCTGCTGTTCTTCTGGGTCGTCCGGCTGCTCACCCGGGTGCAGCGGTCCCGGTTCGCCGCCTTCCTCGACGTCGACATCCCCCCGGTCCCGCGCCGCCCGCTGAGCGGGAACCCCTTCGGGCGGCTGCTCCAGGAGGCCAGGACGCGGAGCACCTGGCGCCGGCTCTCGTACCACCTGCTGGCTCCGCTGATCAGCGGCGTCGGCGCCGCCTCGGTCGTCGGGGCGTGGGCGGGCGGCCTGGTCACCGCCGCGCTCGCGACGCGGAGCTGGGCGATGGGGGAGACCTGGCAGAGCACGGTGTTCGTCCTCGTCTCGGGGACGCTGCTCGTCTCCGGACCGTGGGTGGCCCGCGGATTCGCGGTGCTGGACGTGATCGCCGCCGAGGCCCTGCTCGGGCCCAGCCTCAGCGACCAGCTGGTGCTGCGGGTCGAGACGCTGCGGGAGAGTCGGGCCGGGGTGGTCGACGCCGCGGACGCCGAGCGCCGCCGCATCGAACGGGACCTGCACGACGGCACCCAGCAGCGGCTGGTGTCGCTGGCGATGAACCTGGGCATGGCCCGCGCGACCCTCACCGACCTGCCCGAGCCGGCCCGCGAGGTGATCGTGCAGGCGCACGAGGAGGCCAAGCAGGCGCTGAAGGAGCTGCGCGACCTCGTCCGGGGGCTGCACCCGGCCGTGCTCAACGACCAGGGCCTGGACGCGGCACTGTCCGGCCTCGCCGCGCGTGCCCCTTTCCCCGTGCGGCTGGACGTCGACATCTCCGAGCGGGTCTCCGCCACGGTCGAGGCGGTGGCGTTCTTCGTCGTCTCCGAGGCACTGACCAACATCACCAAGCACGCGCGGGCGTCCGGCGCCGAGGTCACGGTGGAGCGGCGCGGCGACCGGCTGTACCTGGCCGTCCACGACGACGGCCAGGGCGGCGCGGACCCCGACCTGGGCACGGGGCTGCGCGGCCTGGCCCACCGGGTCGGCTCCGTGGACGGCATCCTGTACGTCGACAGCCCGCCGGGCGGGCCGACGACGATCAGAGTGGAGCTACCGTGCGCGTAGTGCTCGCCGAGGACTCCGTACTACTGCGAGAGGGGCTCATCCGCCTGCTCGGCTCGGCGGGCATCGAGGTGGTGGCCGCCGTCTCCGACGCCGAGGGGCTGCTGCGCGCCGTGGACGAACACGTTCCCGATCTCGTCGTCACCGACGTGCGGATGCCGCCCACGCACACCGACGAGGGCCTGCGCGCCGCGCTCGTACTCCGCCGCCAGCGGCCTACGCTCGCGATCCTGGTGCTCTCCCAGTACGTCGAGGAGCGCTACGCCACCCAGCTGCTGTCCACCGCGACCAGCGGGATCGGCTACCTGCTCAAGGATCGGGTGGCCGACGTCGAGGAGTTCCTCGACGCGCTGCGCCGGATCGCCGCCGGAGGCACCGCGCTGGACCCCGAGGTGGTCGCCCAGCTCCTGCTGCGCAGGCACAGCGACCCGCTGGACCGGCTGACCCGCAGGGAGCACGAGGTGCTCTCGCTGATCGCGGAGGGCCGGTCCAACACCGGGATCGCCGAGGCCCTGGTGGTCTCGGAGAGCGCGGTCGGAAAGCACATCAACAACATCTTCACCAAGCTCGACCTCTCCGGCGCCGACAAGGACCACCGCCGGGTACTCGCCGTCCTGCGATTCCTGAAGGTTTGAGAGAACATGCCGATACGGAGCAACACCAGAAAGGCCTGGATCGTCGTGGGCGGTGCGCTCACCGCACTCACCGTGGGCATCACCTCCATCGCGGCGTGGAGCGAGGTCACCCAGGCCCGCCGGGTCGCCGAGACCACGCTGCGGTCCCACGCGCTCACCTCCCCGGGGATCGTCGTGGAGACCACCGGTCACGTCAACGTCTCGGTCGTCGGTGGCGCCGATCGGCGGCTGGACCTGGAGCGGACGCTCCAGTGGACCCTGGACCGGCCCGTGGTCACCGAGGACTGGGACGGGCGGACGCTCACGATCGGCGTCCGCTGCCCCGGCGGCGACCGTCCAGACGGCCCGAACTGCCGGGCCGACTACACCCTGATCCTGCCCATGACCACCGACGTCGAGGTGACGAGCCGCTTCGGGACCGTGTCGGCCAGCGGCGTCCAGGGCGACCTGCGCCTCTCGACCACCGCCGGCGACGTGGTCGTGGACGACTCACAGGGCGCGCTGCGGGTGCGGGCGGAGATCGGAAACGTGAGCGGCACCGGCCTGCGGTCCGCCGGGACCGACGTCGAGACCGGCACGGGGAACGTCGATCTGGGATTCGCGGCCCCGCCCGGCGACGTCAGGGCCGTGGTGCGGACGGCCGGGGACGTGGAGGTCAGGGTGCCGGACGAGGACGGTTACGACGTGCGGGCCGGCGACCGGAACGCGATCATCCAGGTGCGGCGCGACTCCGCAGCCCCTCGGCGGATCACCACCGTGACCGCGGCGGGCGAGCTCCGCATCCTCCCCTTGTGATCCGTTCCCTCGCCGACGACGTATTGCGCACACAGGTTTGACCGGGACAAAACCAGTACGTGGCCCTCTCCACCCGCCTGCGGGACTTGAATTGGAATCATGCTTCCCTCCGACGACCCGCGGGGCCAGGCGGTCATCGACATCGCGTCGCGGCTCTTCGCCGCGTTCGGCTACGACGGCACGTCGCTGCACGACATCGCGGAGGCCTCGGGGGAGGACCTGGCGTGGTTACAGCAGCGGTTCGGCGACAAACGTGAGCTCTACCTGACCGTCGTCGACCACGGCAGCCAGATGGAGCGCGGCATCGTGGCGGATGTGCTCGGCGCGCTCCCCGCCGCCGACCCCGAGGAGGCCCGCGCCGTCGTGTACCGGCTCTCGACGCGCCTTCTGGAGTTCTTCCTCGCCAACCCGCAGGTCCCCTCGCTGTGGGCACACCGCTGGCTCGGCGACGCCGCCGACATCCCCGGACTTGAGGAGACCTACAGGGACCCCGTCATCGACCTCGTCTGCGACGCGTTGCGCCCCGCCGCGGAGGCCGGCCTGATCGACGACCGGGTGAACCTGGAACTGACGGTGCAGACGCTGATCTGGAGCGTGTCCGGGTTCATGCACGGCGAGATCAACGCCGACGGCCACGGTCCCGCCTCCACCGACCCGCAGGCGCTGCAGCCCTTCCTCGCCCATCTCCGGCAGCTGATCGACCGCATGCTGACTCCGCGCGGCGCCTGAGGGCGTGCGCGGGGAGGTCTCCGACGGTTCCGGAGGGCCGGGCGGCATGCCCTCGTTGTCGCCGTTCATGGACGCGGGGGTGGTCCTCTCGACGCCGACCCCCGGCCATGCCCAGAATGTCGGTGAGGTGTTTCCGTCGGCCAGGACGTTCCTCGCGTCCCGACGACCGCAAGAACCAACGGGGGTTTGTCAAAGGATGACCGCAATGACCGTCTCAGCTCGGGGTGAGACCCTGGCCTTTCCCGGCGGCTTCGTCTGGGGTGCGGCCACCGCCGCGTACCAGATCGAGGGCGCCGCGCAGGACGACGGGCGCGGCCCGTCGATCTGGGACACCTTCTCCCACACGCCCGGCAGGACCGCCGGCGGCCACACCGGCGACGAGGCCTGCGATCACTACCACCGCTACGCCGACGACGTCCGGATGATGGCCGAGCTGGGCCTCGGGGCGTACCGGTTCTCGGTGGCCTGGCCCCGGATCCAGCCATCGGGATCGGGACCCGCCAACGCCGCCGGGCTCGACTTCTACGACCGGCTGGTGGACGAACTGCTGGCGGCCGACATCGCGCCGTACGTGACGCTCTACCACTGGGATCTCCCCCAGGCGCTGGAGGACCTCGGCGGGTGGACCAACCGCGACACGGCCTACCGCTTCGCCGACTACACGCGGGCCGTGCACGACCGGCTCGGCGACCGCGTCGGGACGTGGATGACGATCAACGAACCGTGGGTGGCCGCGGTGCTGGGGTACGGCATCGGCGTGCACGCGCCGGGCCGTGCGTCGGCGGCGGAGGCCTTCCGCGCCTCCCACCATCTCCTGCTCGCCCACGGGCTGGGCGCCCGGGTGCTGCGCGAGGCGGGCGCCCGCGAGATCGCGCTCACCCTGAACCTCGCACCGGTGATCACGCCCGGCCAGGTGAGCGACCCGGACCTCGTGCCGTCCGCCGAGGACGCCGAGGCGGTGAACCGGGTCGACTGCCTCATCAACCGGCAGTTCCTCGACCCCGCCCTGCGCGGGAGCTATCCGGAACCGGTACTCGCGATCATGGACCGCGTGGGCGGGCTCGGCCACGTCCGCGACGGCGACCTCGAAGCGATCAACCAGCCCGTCGACCTGCTCGGGATCAACTACTACACGCCCTGCGTGGTGCGATCGGAGCCCGGCGAGCCTTCCAACGCCGCCTACCCCGGCACCGAGGACATCCTGTTCAGCGGCGCCCACGCCCCGACGACCGCGATGGGCTGGGCGATCGTGCCGACCGGGCTCTCCCAACTGCTCACCCGGCTCTCGCGCGACTACCCCGAGGTCGGCCTGCTGGTCACCGAGAACGGCGCCGCGTTCGACGACGTGGTGACGGGCGACCAGGTGCACGACACCGACAGGACCGCCTTCTTCGAGGGCCACCTGCGGGCCGCGCACGCCGCCATCGAGGCCGGTTCGGATCTGCGCGGCTTCCTGGTCTGGTCGCTGCTGGACAACTTCGAGTGGGCCGAGGGGTACGACAAGCGCTTCGGGATCGTGCACGTCGACTTCGAGACGCAGCGGCGGCTGCCCAAGGACAGCGCGCTCTGGTACCGCGAGGTGATCCGGCACAACGGACTGCACCGCGAGCGTGTCCGGCGTCCCACGCTGGAGGCGGTCGCCGCCCGCGCCGGCGTGTCGAGGTCGACGGTCTCCCGGGTGATCAACGGTGAGGACACGGTCAGCGACGAGTTCCGCGCCATCGTCCTGAACGCGGTCAACGAGCTGGGCTACGTGCCCAACTCGGCGGCCCGTTCCCTGGTGACCAGGCGCACCGACTCGATCGCGCTGGTCGTCTCCGACTCCCCGGCCGGGGCGCACGCCGACGACCCGCTGTTCTCCGCGATCGTCCGCTCGGCCACCCGGTGTCTGGAGGAGGCGGGCAAGCGGGTCACCCTCATGCTCGCCGACTCGGCCGAAGGCCGGCTCCGAGTCGAGCGGTACGCCGCCTCGGGGCACCTGGACGGGGTGGTGCTCAACTCGACGCTGAGCTCCGACCCGCTACCCGCCGCGCTGGCCCGTACCGGCGTCCCCGTCGTGTCGCTCGGCAGGCCCGCGGTGTCGGTGCCCTCCTCGTACGCCGACATCGACAACGCCGGCGGCGCCGCCTCCGCGGTCAGGCACCTGCTCGCCCGGGGACGACGGCGGATCGCCGCGATCGCCGGTCCCCCGGACACGATCGCCGCGCAGGACCGGCTCAGGGGATACCGCGAGGCACTGCGCGACACCGGGCACCGGTCGATCATCGCCGTCGGCGACCTCACCCTCGCCTCGGGCGCGGACGCGATGCGCCAGCTGCTGCGGGACGACCCGGCGCTCGACGCGGTCTTCGTGGCCGGCGACCTGATGGCGATCGGCGCCCTGCGGGTGCTGAGCGAGTCGGGGCGACGGGTGCCCGACGACGTCGCGATCGCGGGGTTCGACGACATCGAGGCCGCCTCCCACACCGTTCCCGCGCTCACCACGGTACGCGCGCCCAGGACGGACCAGGCACGGGCGGCGGTGCGCCTGCTCCTGCGCCAGATCGACGGAGGCCCCGCCTCGTCGACGATCCTGCCCACCGAGCTGGTCATCCGGGAGTCCACCTGACACACCGGCCGCGGGCCCCGGTCAGCGGAAGGTCCGCAGGTACGCCTTGCGTTCGTCCGGGGTCGGTTCGCGGATGGTGCGGTCACGGGCGAGCCTGAGCACCTCATCCATCGGGCCGCACACGTCGCACCGCCAGACCCGCACCGTGGCGTCGCCGTGCGCGGTGACGAGGTCACGGCTGTCCCGGGCGAACTCCACGCTCTCGACGGAGGCGCCGTAACCATGGAAGACCACCGGCTCGCCCACACCCTCGGCCGCCCAGATCCTGACCGTGTTGTCGTTGCCGCTGCTGGCCACCCACCGCCCGTCGGGGCTGAAGGACACGCTCCACACCAACCCCCGGTGGCCGCGGAGCACGAGCGGCTCACCGCGTCCCGAGAGGTCCCAGACCCGGACGGTACCGTCGCTGCCGCCGCTGGCCAGCCGCCGTCCGTCCGGGCTGAAGGACACACCCCACACCATCCCCTGGTGGCCGCGGAGCACCACCGGCTCGCCGTGCCCCGAGACGTCCCAGACCCGGACGGTGCCGTCCTCACCCGCGCTCGCGACCCGCCGCCCGTCGGGGCCGAAGGCGACCTGCCTGACCAACCCCCGGTGGCCGCGGAGCACGAGCGGCTCTCCACCTCCCGAGAGGTCCCAGACCCGGACCGTGCCGTCGCTGCCCCCGCTGACCAGCCGCCGCCCGTCCGGGCTGAACGCGACGTTCCACACCGTCTCCAGGTGACCGCGGAGCGCGATCGGCTCACCGCGTCCGGAGGCGTCCCAGACCCGGACCACGCCGTCCCGCGTGGCGCTCGCCACCTGCCGCCCGTCCGGGCTGAAGGAGACGCCGAGCATCTCCCCGCCACCGGGACTCAGCACCACCGTACCGCCCTTGCCGGTGACGTCCCCGATGCGGACCGTCCCGTCACTGCCGGCGTCGGCCACCCGCCGTCCATCCGGGCTGAGCGCCGCGTCCCATACCTCTCCGGTGTGACCACGCATGATGACGGCGTCGCCCACCGCCGTCACGTCCCAGAGCCGCACGGTGCCGTCATCGCTCGCGCTGGCCAGTATCCGGCCGTCGGGGCTGAAGTCGACGCTCCACACGGTCCCCCGGTGACCGCTCAGCAGCAGGGGGGCGATGGTGTCGCCCGCGCTCCAGACGTTGACCGTGCCGTCGTTGCCCACGCTGGCGATCCTGCGCCCGTCGCGGCTGAACGCCACCCCCTCCACGGTGCCGTCGTGCCCGCGCAGCACCATGGAGGAACCGTCGCCCGGTATGTCCCACAGCCGCGCGGTGCCGTCGGTGCTCGCGCTCACCAGGCGCCGGCCGTCCGGGCTGAACGCCACGTTCTCCACCGAGTTCTCGTGCCCCCGCAGCACGGTGGGCCGTGCCTCGCCCTCCGGGTCCCAGAGCCGCACCGTGCCGTCGCCGCCCCCGGTGGCCAGGTGCCGGCCGTCCGGGCTGAACGCCACCCCCAGGGCCCGTCCCCTGTGTCCGCGGAGCACGGCCGAGGGGGCCTCGGCGCCGGCCCATCCGCCGCCGCCCGCCTTCCACACCCGTACCGTGCCGTCGTCGCCGGCACTGGCCAGGCGCCGCCCGTCCGGGCTGAAGGACACGTTCCAGACCTCTCCCGCGTGCCCCCGGAGAACCGCGGGCCGGTCACCACCGGTCAGATCCCACACCCGTACGGTGCCGTCGACACCGGCGGTGGCCAGGTAGCGCCCGTCGGGGCTGAACACCGGGCTCCACGCCTGGCCTTCGTGCCCCCGCAGCACGACCGGGTCCCCCGCCGGCAGGCCCCGCCCGGTCGTCCGCCACACCCGTACGGTCCCGTCACCACTGCTCGTGGCCAGCAGGCGCCCGTCCGGGGAGAAGGCGACACCGCAGACCTTGCCCCCGTCGACGGGCAGGATGAGGCGCACCCGGGAGTCGACGACCGCCTGCCGCAGGATCGCGGCGGCCTCGGCGGTGGGGCTGACCTCGTATGCCCGCCGGGCCATCAGCAGGCTGAGCTGGGGGTCGAGCTGGAGCTGTCCCCGGGCGTCGGCGGCGAGCTGGCGGGAGTAGGCGAGATTCTGCTCGTACCTGGCCCGATCCGCCTGGACGAGGGCCATCACCGCCAGCGCGCAGACCACCATGCCGACCGCCGTCACGCTGATCAGCAGACGGCGGGCCCGCCGGCCGGCCGCCGCGCGCTCGCGGGCCTCGCGCGCCCGCGCGGCCTCCAGGAAGGCGCGCTCGGAGTCGTTGAGCCGGTCGAGCTCGCGACCGTCCCAGGCGGTCAGGCGTATCCCCCGGTAGAGCAGCTCGTCCGCACGCCCGTGCTGCTCCCACTCCGCCGCGGCCTCGGTGAGACGCCGGTGCAGGCGCACCAGCTCCCGATCCTCGGCGAGCCAGCCCCGCAGCCTGGGCCACGAGCGGATGACCGCCTCGTGCGCCACCTGGACGCTGTCCTCGTCGACGGTGAGCAGCCTGGCCTCAGTGAGCCTGGTCAGCACGGTCGCCACCGCCGTGCCGTTCGGTCCGGACAGCAGCTCGGCGGGAGCGACGCGGCGGCGAGTGTCCTCGGTACCCTCGCCCAGCGCGGTCAGGCGCAGGAACACGTTCTTGACCAGAGGTCGCTCCCGGTCGCCGGTCTCGTCGTAGACCCGCTCGGCGCTCTGCGCGATCGCCCCCTGGATGCCACCGGCGGCGCGGTACCCGGCCAGTGTCATCGCGTCGCCTCTACGCCGCTTCCACGTCTCCAGCAGCGCGTGCGAGAGCAGCGGCAACGCCCCCGGCTCCCGGCGGCAGTCGCCGAGGATCGCCTCGACCAGCGCCCGGTCGACCTTGAGCCCGGCCCGGGCCGCCGGTCCCGTGACCACCTGCCGCAGATCCTCCTCGTCCATGGGGCCGATCAGCAGCTGCCGGTCGCGCAACGCGGCCACCAGCGGCGGGTACTCCGCGCACCGGGCGTAGAAGTCCGCACGAGCCCCCAGCACCACCCGCGCCCGGCCGTCGGTACCGTCCGCCGCGGTGAGCAGCCAGTCGAGAAAGGCCATCCGCTCCCGCTCGTCGCGGCAGAGCGTGAAGACCTCCTCGAACTGGTCGACCACTATCACGGCGCGTGCCGATTTCGGCCGTCCCTCAAGCAACTGGCCGATGTCGAGGCGGGCGCTCCCGTCCTCGGCCAGCAGCCCCGCGTGCAGCACCGAGGCACCGGTCCCCATCTCGTTCGCCATGGCGATCGCGAGCTCCTCCAGCGGATGCTCCCCCGGGGTCAGCAGCAGCGTCGGCCACGCCTTGCTCCCCCGCAGTGCCCCGTCCCACAGCGCCGGCAGCAGACCCGCCCGCAGCAGCGAGGACTTGCCGCTCCCCGACGGGCCGAAGACCGCCAGCAGCGAGGTGTCCTCCAGCCGCGCGCACAACTCACCGACCAGTTCCCGGCGCCCGAAGAACCGGTCGGCGTCACCGGGATCGAAGGTCACCAGCCCCAGGTACGGGGCGTCCGCGTCCTTGTCGGCCCGCTCGGCCGCGTCGGCCGAGGCGAACTCCGCGGCCAGCGTCCGCCACCGCTTCTCCCAGAGCTCGGCATCGCCGCCGCACGCCCCGACGTAGGCCAGGGTGACCGCGAGGGTGGGGAAGATCTCCCCACCGGCCGCCTCCGACAGTGCGGTCACCGAGTAGTGCGCACGCCGGGACAGCTCCCGGTAACTCGGCCGCCCGGCCTCGGTCCGCAGCCGCCGCAGCTCTGACGCGAACCGCTGCAGCGGGCCCGCGTCGGGATCGAGAGCCCTTTCCGGTCGCCCCATTCAGCCCCCGCCGACACACGATCGTCGCTCGACTTCTCCCGAAGATCGATTCTGGACAAGCGAGATGCAACCATGCCTGGCCCTACAGGTCCAGTGGATGGCGGGAATCCCTGGTGGGCACGACGGGGTCGGCGCCCGTCGAAAACGACGTCGCCGATGGGCACCTCACCCCCGCACCGGCCCCTTGAGAAAACGGTGCGGGGGTTCTCGTGCCGCCGTTTCGGAATCGTTCTCATGCGATCCGGTGGCGAAGCGCCGGCTCCTCCGTTCCCCAGCGGAGGGCCGGCGGCCGGGCACCGCCCGAACCGACCTCGGCCTGCGGACCGATGTAGGCGGAGACGGGTTCCGGTGCTCGGGCGCGCCGCACGTCGTCCAGCCGCTTTCGCGGCGCTCGTGACGGGCGCGGTCGGGGAGGTACGCGGATGCGAGCAGGGCTACATCTCCGGCCTCGACGCCGGAGAGGATGTCACATGGCGTCCCTTCGGTCAGCGAGCCGTCACAACGACGGGCTTTACCCACCTGTTTACCGGTTTCCGGTTTGTCCAGCACATATCTTGCTTAATGGACAAACAACCTCCCCGGCCGGGAGCGGCCGGGCATCGCGCTAGGCGGGGTCGTCGCCCTCGGCGTGCAGGCGCAGGAAGTCGTCGAGGGCGGTGCGGTAGTAGGCGAGGTCGTCCTCCAGCCTGGCCCGGGTGAAGCGCGCGGGTTCGCCCTGGTAGGCCGTCCGGCCCAGCTCGGTCCAGAACGACGCCGCGGGCAGTTCGCCGGCGCCCTCCGGCATGAACTTCAACGCCTCCAGCACCGCGTCGGCCGCGAAGCGCCAGTCCGACACGATGGCCTGGTACCGCTCGTCCGAGGAGGGGTCGGCGGCGAAGAAGAGCGCCGCCTCCAGCGCCCTGCGCGCGTAGGTGGCGCCGACCAGCACCCACTGGCCGGGGTCGATCAGCTCGGAGACGCCCGAGCCGAACGTCAGCTCCTCCCGCCTCGCCTCGGTCTCGGCGGCGTAGGGCACGAAGACCTCGCCGCCGTCGAGCCGGACCCGCCACCCCTCCTGCTCCTCGGTCAGCACGGCGCGCTCCGCCGCCCCCGGCCCGTCGCCGGGCCCGGTCAGGTCGAGATGGACGTAGGCCTCGACGAGTGAGCGGGCCGGGCCCCCGCCGTACCCGGCGAGGTCGTCGTCCGGCTCCACCGGACCGTGCTCGCCGGGTACGGCGGGGTCAGGCATGCCGGGCCACCAGGTCGCGGTAGGTGTCCCGGACGACCAGCAGCCGGTCCAGCCGGAAGCGGCCCGGCTCGACCTCGCGCATCCGTTGTCCGCGCTCCGACCAGAACCCGTCGTCGGGCACCTCGTCCTGTCCCGGCGGGATGAACTTGATGACCTCCTCGACCGCCGCGCCGGCCACCGACAGCACGCGGTGCGCCTCGGCCCGGTCGTCGGCCGGCACGTTGCTCGCGGTCAGGTCGGCCACCCACAGCCACTCACCCGCGTCGAGGAGCTGGGAGGGCTCCCGGCCGCCGAAGGTCGGATAACCCGCCGACGGGGCGGGGCGCTCCGGCAGGCCGAACAGGAACTCGCGCTCGGCCCCGCAGTCGTCGCAGGTGCCGGCGTAGCGGTCGGCGAGCTCGCCCCCCACGCTGACCACCCCTCTGCCCCAGGTCGTCTCCGCCGAACCGCACTGCCTGCACGGATGCAGGTCGAGGTAGAGGTGTGCCTCGTCCCTGGCCCGCGCGACCGCGAACGTCATAACCGCCTCCTCCTTGGAAGCTCCCATCATGCCTCGGCTACCGACACGTTCCTCCGCAGACCGCACTCACACGGCCCGTCCTGCGGGCACAGGCACGGCTCCTCCTCCGGGGGGTACCAGCTGGTGCCGTTGCTGAGGGTGCGCGCGCGTTCCAGATGGTCGTGCAGGCGCTGCGACCGCAGGCCGTCGACCAGCGCGGAGGCCAGGGCGCCTGCCGCCGGCCCGGCCCCCCCGTTGATCAGCTCCGCGATCCTGCTCTGCCTCGGTACCGCCGGCGCCGCCCTCGGCCCCGAACCCCAGGGCGGTGCCGGTGGGGTGTGCCCGCGCCGGTCGATGTCGGCCGCGACGGCGTCGATCGCCTCGGCGAGGCGGAGCCGCTGGTCCGCCTCGGTGGCCGCCTGCCACTTGCGCGCCAGGTGGGCGTGCTCGTTGAGGCGCGGAGTGAGACAGTGGTCGGTGCTCCCCTCCTGCTCCGACAGCGAGGTCCTGACGACGCCCTGCGGCGTCCCCGCCGCCGTCGCCGCGTGCTCCTGGGCGACGTGCGAGATCTCGTGCACGAGCAGCGACGAGACCACGGCGGGGTCGGTCCGCGGCGCGATCCAGACGAGGTGCGGTTCGTCGAAGGTGCCCGCGCGCACATCCGTGCGGCCGAGCAGGCCGTCACCCGGCTCGGCCACGGCCACCCGGGCGTACTGGACGCCTTCGGCCACGGCGCCGCGGGCCGGGAGGCCCACGGCCAGCATCGCGGCGTCGAGCGGTACACCCCGCGTGATCTCCGCGCCCTGCTCGGTCGTCCAGCCGAGCGACGTGACCGCGCCGCCGAGGTCGGCGACCGAGACGTCCTGGCGGACGATCTCGGACACCGACAGGTCGGACTGTCCGGCGGGCCTGGCCTGGGTGTCGAACGGGGTGCCGGGCAGCGCCGGCGAGGTCGCGCTGATGCCGCCCTGCGCCACGCTGCCGCCCTGCACCGTGCCGCCCCCCTGCGGCGCGGTGCCGGTCTCCCCCGTGACAGGCCAGATCGGCCTGTCCGGGTCGATGGGCGGGGCGCTGTCGCTGAGCGCGGCCGCCACCTGGTCGGTGAAGGTGCCGGGAACGGCCGAGGTCATGAAGATCGAACGCAGATCGAGGCCGTGCCGCGCCGCCGCCGTGAGGGGCCGGGGCGGCAGCGTGGCGAACGCCTGGGCGAAACCTCCGTCGGGGATCTCGCTGTGCAGCGAGCCGTCTGGGGCCGCCAGATAGCGGTGCATGACGTTGCCTTCGCGTACCGCGACCCGGGCGACGGCATGCCGTTCGCGGGCCGCCACCCGGGCGTCGGTGAGCTGGTCTATCAGACCCTGGCGGTTCTCGGCGGGCATGTGGCTGAAGGTCGGCCGGCTCCCGTCGTCGAAGCGCCGGTCGGTGCCGACTCCGAGTCCGGCCTCCAGCCTGGCGTTCATCTCCGCCAGGTCGGCCTCGAAGATGGTCAGATAGGCGAAGCCCGAGGCGGCGCCGGGCATCCGAACCGGATCCTTGACCGGCTTCTCGCCACCGTTCGGCAGGCGTGCCTTGTGCTGGAAGGTGAGGTCGTAGTCCACCCGGACGCGGACGGTCACCGCCTTGCCGTTCTCGAACTTGCTGGCCTCCTTGCGCACGCCGCTGGAGTTGGAGACGCCTTCCGACGCCTGCTCCCCCCGTGAGACGCCCACACTGGTGCCGGTCTGTGCCTGCGACCCGCCCGTGCTTCCGCTCAGGGGCAACAGGCGGCTGCGCGAGGCCGACGTGCCGGCGGTGTTCATCACCCGGTCGACCTCGCCGATCTCGGCGTCGAAGGGGCCCGCCACCACCTGCAGGTCCGACAGTCGGGTCTCGACCCGGACGTCCACCCCCTGATGGTGGAAGCCCTTGCGCACCACGCGGACCAGCTCGTGCCCGCCGGGTCCGGCCATCCGCGCGAACGCGGCGGCCATGGGCACCGGCAGGAGCCGGGCGTCCAGCCTGGCGCCCTGCTCTCTGGTGACCCCGTCGCCGAGCATCGAGGCGAGCTGCTGCCGGATCACCTCGAACAGGCTGCGGCCCGTGCGCGGGTCCGATGCCGCCTGCACCGAGTTCACGTAGTGGGCGGGCGGCACCTCCACCCGCCGCGGGTCGATCACCGGCGCCGGTTCCGGCCGCCGGTCGTCCACCGGCCTGGTCATACCGGTCGGCAACCGCCTGACCAGCGTGGCGTCATGTCTGAACACCGCCTTCTTGGTGGGCCGGCCCTTGACCCGGTCCACCGCGCCACGCACCCTGCTCCGCACCGGGCCTATCCGCACCGGGGTGCGTTCGACCTCGACGATCAGCGTGAACTCCTGCCGAACCCGGTCCAGGCCGTTGAACTGCGCGGTCCGTTGCATCTTCGTGTGCTGCTCGGTGCTCGACGCCGAGAACGAGCGGCCCCGGTCGGTCCCGACTCCGCGCGTGCTTCCGTCGTCGGTGCCGGAGTGGCTGTTCTCCCCGCCGAAGCCGTGGGAGCCGTTGTAAGAACGGGAGTCGGAGACTTCCCGGTAGCCGTAGTCCTGCTGGATGATGCCCGCGTCGTAGGTGTGGCCCAGGAGCGTCGCCTCGTCTGCGGCGTCGGGGTTCTTGGGGACCAGCCGCGCGCGGACGGTGACCAGCTCGGCCCGGCCGGTGTGCGGATCGGCCAGCGTCTGGTAGCCCTTGACGAAGCCCCGCTCGCTGAGCATCGCGTCGAGGTGACCTTCGACCCGGTCGAGGGCGAGGTCTCCCCTGAGACTGCTGCTGAGGACGGGGCCGGCCGCGATCGCTCCGGGCGCGACCTCGTCGACGGCCGCGCTCACCGCGTCCAGCATCGAGACGGGCGTGCCGGTGGAGTCCTTCACGTTGAAGGACTCCACCAGGCTCACGCCCATCGTCTGCGCGTAGTGCGGGGCCACCTGGATCCGGCTCAACCGCCTCACCAGGTCCGCCGAACGGCTCAACGCGTTCTTGAGCCACTGCTCCGCGTTCTTGCCCTCTGAGTCGGCCACCGTCTGCGCCAGGCCGCTCACCTTCCCGAGCGCCTCGACCAGCGCCTCGGGCGTGTGGCGGTCGGCGAAGCCGGTGTCCTGCCCCGCGCTACGGGCCTTGCCCAGCTCCAGCAGATATTTCTGGAGCAGCGAGGTCGCGAGGGTCCGGTCGAGTGTCATGCCGCCGTTGCGGAACCTCTCCACCGCGTCGGCCACCTGATGCAGAGGCAGGTCGAGCTTGCCGTCGGTGTAGAGGGTCAGGGCGTCGTACTCGGGGATCGAGTACATGACGGTCCGGCCGTCGTGCCGGGTTTTCGAGGGCGTGCCGGGCAGGCCACCGCCCAGTTCGGAGGGGTCGGCGATGCCTTCCTGACCGGTGAGGGCGAAGCTCACCTTGCTGCGGAAGATGTACTGCTTGCCGACCTCGATGGTCAGCCGCTCCCGACCCCAGATGTCGAGCTCGGAGTGCGATCCGGATCGGCCGGCCGAGCGGGAGTGGCCGGCACCGCCGCCGTCGTTGGAGGTGGCGCCGCCGTCGGAGTCGGACAGGTTGCCCGAGGTGCCCGCGGAGTGGCCCCAGGACCCGCCCCAGGAGATGCCGGCGCTGCCCAGGGTGAGGTTGATGTCACCGACCACCAGGTCTGCCATGCCCAGCAGCTCCGCCTCGCCGAAGGCGCCCGTGATCGACAGTGACGCCTGGGTGGGCAACGCGCCCTGGGGGCGGACGCCCACCCCGCTGCGGTACGGCGTGCCGCGCCACTCCGGATGCGCGATGAGGCTCCGCACATTGGTGAACGCGGCGAGGTGATGGTAGGCGGCGGAGTCGGCGCGCATGCCACGGGGCAGCACGCCGGCCGCCGCGTCGAGCATGCCGGTGGTGTCCATGTGCAGCAGCGTCGCCCTGCTCAGTATCTCCTCGGAAGGTGTGCCGACCGGATGGGGGGCCGGTGCCTTCGCGAGCGGGAGCAGGTCGGCCGCGAACCCCAACCGGGCGCTGCCGTCCGCCTCCAGCTTCGACACCGTCCTGCCCCGGTGGATGATCTCGGCCGTCAGCTTGTGGCCGACGTCGAAGAGCGCGACCTCGCCGTTGCTCTCCACGAGAGTCACCCGGTTGACGGTGGCGGCGGCGCTCGAACCGATCGAACGGCTGTGGTTGCCGCCGCCGTTGACGCCGACGTTGCCGGTCAGCCCGTCCTCGCCCTCGGCGGGCCCCTCCTTGCTGCCGAGAGAGACTCCGCCGCCCGCGTTCCACGACCGGCCGCTGGAACGGCCCGCGGTGTCGGAGCCGATGTCGAGGTTGACCACGGCCTGGGCGTCGGTGCGCCCGACGTAGGAGGCGTCGTCGAAATCCTGCTCCAGCCGGATTCGCACCGTGTAGACCTCGGGCGCCGCGTTCCGCGCGTAGCGGACCAGGCTCAAGGGGACACCGTCCTGGGCCGCCTGGTCGTAGCCGGTCTCCAGTCGCGCCGCGGAGAGCTGTTCGAGCACCTCGCGCAGGTTGGTCATCTGGACGGCCCGCTCCAGCACGTTGCCGGAGTAGGTCGGCAGGCCGGCGGCGTCGAACTTCGGGACCACACCGAGGGCGCCGAGCTCCGTCAGGAGGTCCTTCGTGAACTCGTCCACCCCGGTCAGCCGCTGTACCTGGCCCGGGCCCACCCCCCGCATCTGACCGGGACCGTTGCCGAGCCAGCTGGGGAGCTCCGGCAACCGGCCCGGCGGAGGGGTCCTGGCCGGGTCGTCCCTGAGTATCTCGTCGCCGTCGGCGTCGAGCAGTGGCCTCCCTTCGGCGTCACGGAGCAGGGCCGCGCTGTCGACGGGCAGGCCGTAGCGGTAGGCGTCCGTCTCGGGGATCCGGAGCAGCGCGGTGCTCTCGCCCCGGACCGTGGGCCTCGGTCCGGCGTCGCCCACCAGGTGCACGGAGATCTCGTGCTGGAACACCATCCTGTAGCCCTGGGTGTGCCCGGTGTAGCGCTGGACACCCGGGTGGATCGCCTGGCCGTTCGCGAACGCCGATTCGGATCGGGAGACCGATCGGGAGCCGTTCCCGCCCGGTCCGAGCGTCGGGTCGTAGTCACCGGGCCCGTTGACGTCGGCCATTCCGGGGACGGTGGGATTCGCCGAGAGGGACCCACCGAGGGAACCGCCGAACGACTCGCTGCCGGAGGCGTTGGAGAAACCGATCCGCAGCAGCTCCTGCCACTGGTCGCGGCTGGGCTGACCGACCGGGGTGGCCAGCTGCCACACCGGCCTGGACTTGATCGTCACGGTGGCGATGGGCCGGCCGCGCGGGTCGGTGATGGTACGCATCATCCCGTGCGGGGCGTTGACCGCCTCCCCGAGTCTGCCGGGCAGCTCCTTGGCGATGATCGTGCGGATGTGGTCGCGGGTGATGTCGCCGATGTCGGTGTGCTTCTCCCCGAGTTTTCCCATGACGTCTTCGGCCAGCTCGTTCAGGCCGGACAGGTCGCTGGGGACGTGCTGGGGCAGCGCGTCGGTCCGCTTGGCCGGATCGACGGTCACCGTGCTGCTCGGCGGCTGGTCGGCGTAGACGTGCGAGATCCAGAGACGCTGCGAGGCGGCGTCCTCCGGGTTGCCCGAGTCGACCGTCGCGACCTCCTGCCAGCCGTTCTCCCGGGAGGTGCGGATATGGACCTCCCAGGTGGCGGCGGCGTCGAACAGCATGGACTCGCCCCTGTCGTCCTCCACCTGCCCTTCCAGGGAGTATTCGGCGGCGCTGGGGCCGCGCGACCAGCCGCGCCCGGCGTTGACGCCGACGGCGACGCCCACCGTCTGGACCACTGCCTGGGACAGGCTTCCCTCGGGGAGGAGCGGGGCGAGCACTCCGGTGTTGAACCCCACCGACAGGCCACCGCTGCCGGCCTCGGTGGAGCGGATCGACTGGCCGCCCTGCGGCAGGGTACCGAGCATGATCTCGGACGCCTTGATCGCCGGGTCGAGGATCTCCACCATGTCGGAGAGGGTGAGCTTGATCTTCAGCTCGGCCGTCGGCGCCTCGCCGACCCGCATCACCATGCCGTCCACGGATACGATCTTGCGGAAGTCGGCGCGCAGGATGTGCTGCAACTCCTCGGGCGTGAACCGGCGGCCGATCCCCCGCTCGGCCAGCCCGTCGTTGATCCTGTCGGTCAGCGCGGTCAGGTGCGGCAGGCTCCCCGTCGGGAGCGCGCTGGACAGGGCGATCGCCTGCGGGAGCGCCTCCTGCACCGCCGCCAGATACTCCGCGTGCCGCTCGCCCGCCACGGTCAGCCCGGCGCGTACGCTCGCCCGGGCCAGCGTGGCCTCCTGTCCGGTCGCCCGGCCCGCGAACTCCACTCTGGCGAGCGCGGTCTCGTAGGCCTGCCGGGTCACCTCCGCCTTGGACAGCGCCTGTGAGTACGCCTGGGCGATCCGCAGATGCCTGGCCCGCTTGGCGCGGTGCCCGTCGCGCTCCTTCCGCTTCTTACGGGCTCGCTCGTGCTTGCCCTGGTCGTGCATGCGGGAGATTTCTTTGGCCTCGTGCTTGGCCTTCCTCGCGGCGAGGTCGGCCTGCTGCGCGCTGTCCTGGTGCGCGGCGATCTGCCCCCTGAGCTCGGCCTCGGCCAGGGTCACCGCGTCGATCAACGTCCGCAGTTCGTCGGCCGTCGGGGTCTCGGCCGGTACGGCGGGCGTGTGGGCCGGCCGTTCGGGCGTGACCGGTCGCCAGGGCAGGGCCGGCGGGACCTGCCCGTGCTCGCGTAGCTCGCGGGCCACCCCGTCCAGGTCGACCTGGAGCAGGCGTCTCTCGGCCGGCGACGTCGCCGCCAGCCACTTGCGGGCCAGGAAGGCGTGCTCGTTGAGTCGCGCGGTCACGCACTCGTCGACGGTCTCCCGCTGCGGCCTGCCGGGGAGCATCCTGCGGATGACACCCTGTCTGGCGGCGGGGGGAGCGGCCACCCGCTGCAGGGTGTCGGTGATCTCGTGCAGCCAGACCCGCCCGACCTGGTCGCCGGCCATGCCCGGCGTGAAGCGGACCCGGTGCGGATCGGTCTCGTCTCCGGTCCTGACATCGGTCTCGGCCATGTTGCCGGAGCGCACTCCGCCGACGTCGGGGCGGAAATGCTGGACACCGTGCTCGTCGGTCCGCACCAGCAGCGTCGAGCCGTCCGCGGACCACTCCCACCCCCGTACGCCCTGATTCAGGAAGTCGGACGCCAGCAGCGCGTCGATCGCGGCGTGCACCTCGTCGAGGCTGAGGTCGGGTCCGGCGGGCCGGCCGTCGGTGACGTACCTCGTGTGGGCGATCGGCCGCGAGGTGACCGTGCCGGGACGGCTCGTGACCCGCGCGGGAGCGGGAGAGGTGGCCCTGCCGAAGGCCATGGTCCCGTTCAGGGCCACGAGCGCCTGGGTCCGCAGCGTGGCCGGGCTCCGGCCGGCGTGGGCCGAAGTCTCCAGGAGGGAGCGGAGCCGCCCGAGGAACTCGGAGTCGATCAGGTAGTCACCCGACGCGTCCGACACGAGCAGTGAACCGTCCGCGAGCTTGACGGCGTTCGGGACCATACGCCGCAGCGCGTACTGCAGCGCGCCGTGCGCTCTGAGGCCGGCGGGTTGCGCGGCGGCGAGGAGGGCGGCGTACACCTCGTCGTCGGAGGCGAGGCGGGTGACGAGCACCTCGTCGAGCAGGGCCCGCGCCTCGGCGCGGAGCGTGTCGTCGTCGGCCTGCGCCCCACGCTGCTCGACCTGGTTCCGCACCCGGGCCACCGTCGCGGCTGGGACGACGACGTCGGTCCCGGCGACCGGGACGATGAGGTCCCCGTCGGGTAGCAGCACGGCGTCCGTATACCCGTCGGCCAGCACCTGGTTGACGGCGTCCCTGGCCCTGGCCGCGAGGGGGGTCACCGGCCCCTGGGCGAGCGCGGTGTCGGGAGCCGGGGTGTTGCCGGGAGCCGTGGCGGTGTCACCGGCCGGAGGGGTGCCGGTGCTGGTCTCAGGAGTGCTCTCAGGCCGGGGGGCGGCGTCGGAGGTGCCCGGATCGGTGGCATCGGGGGCGGCCGTGTCCGCCCTGGTGCCGTCAGAGACGGTACCGTCCGGGGTGGCGGCGGGGGTGGTGTCGGTCTGGGCGTCCGGCGCGGCCCTGGGAGTGGTGTCGCCCGTGTCCGGAGCCGTCGTGCCCTGCGCGGCGGGTGCCGTGTCCGGAGCGGCATGGGTGGACGCGGTCTGGTCGGCGGGCCCGTCCGGCGTGCTCGACGTGGCTCGCGGCTCTTGGCCGTCCTCCTGCTCCTCCCGGGCATCCGGGGTCGTGGTCACCGCCCTGTCGGTGTCGGTGCTCGTCTGCGACGAGCCCCGCCGGGCGCCGTCCGCGTCGGCCGAAGGCGAGGTGCGCCTGCCGCTGTCTCCCGGGTCCGCGGTGACCTGGCCGCTTCGCGAGGCCGTGGTACCGGACGAGGCGGGAGTGCCGCCTCGGGTGCCGCCCGTCGAGGACCCGGCTCCGCCGCCGGGGACGGCGGCACCCGCCGTATTCGGACCGCCACCGCTCGGGCCGCCGGTGGTGGGGTCGCTGCCCGCGGCATTGCCGCCGAAGCCGCCCGCCGCGCCTCCGGAACCCCCGCCCGCGCGGACGGCGTCGGCGAGAGCCGCCGCGTCGTAGGCGGAGGCCAGGGTCGTGCTCGGGTTGGCGAGCGCGACGTAGACCTCGGGGTTGGTCGGGCTGATCGTCCCGGTACGCCCGACGCCGCCGAAGAACGCGCCCGTTATCGAGTCGGCCGTGAACGGGTTGCTCCACTGGTCGTAGACCAGGCCGTTGGCGACGAAGCTGCCCGCCGGTGAGCCCGCGACGTTGCTGAGACCGGTGTTCAGCGCCCGCCCCCCGAAACCGGGTACACCCCTGGTGATCCGGGAGACCGGGCCGGCCACCCCCATGCCGACCAGCGCGCCGGTGCCCGCGCCGACGGCGGCGGCCTGGGACTTCTTCCAGTCCCACTCCTTACGGGTGCCCTGCTTTATCTGCTGGTACTGGGCCGCACCGTCGATGAGGAGCTCTTCGCTCACCTCCTCGATGAGCTCCCTGCCGATCGGCGAGGCCAGTATCCGGGTGATCAGGCCCCGGCCGGTCGCGCCGCTGAGCACGGTGAGCCGGGCCAGGCCGGTGGCACCGACCTCCCGGCCCGCGAGGGTGGCCAGCCGGACGAGGATGCGGCTGATGGCCGAGCGGGCCGCCGCCGCGTACGGGCCGATCAGCGGGGCGGTCGATCCGGCGGTGAAGAAGGCGACGTAGAGCGCGATGGCGATGGCGACGATCGTGATCCAGAACGCCACGTTGATGGAGAGCTTGGAGTACTGCGTCTCGACGGCGAAGTTGTCGACCTGTGCGGCATAGCTGTTCCCGCCCCGGACGAGGCCGGCCAGGCCGGCCTGCTCGCCGTACAGGTGCTGGGCGCGTCCGACGAAGTCGGCGGTGGCCGGGATCTGCAGGCCGGTGACGATGGTGCGGACCGCCTGGCCCGCGGGCTCGGCGTACGGCTTGATCCCGGCGCCCAGCCCCTCCAGTGCCTGGGCCAGCTCCGACAGCCGGCTCTCGCTGGCCTCGGGCCACTTCTGTCCGGCCGACAACAGCGGGATCACCGTGTACAGCACCCAGTCGGGCAGGCCGTCGATCTCCCAGGCGGGCCTGACGTCCGTGGTGATGCGGGCCACGCCCTGCCGGGTCGGCCGTCCGCTCTGATCCCCCGTACCCGTGTCCAGGCCCGTGCCCGTACCCGTGGCCATGCTGCCCCCGCTCCGTCACTCCACCTCCGGCCCGCCGCGCGTCTCAGACCGCACGGGTCAGATCTGGCGCACCGTGCCCCGGGCGAGGTCCTCGGCGATCGCGGCGTCGGTGCCCAGCGAGTTGCCGAGGGTCTGGCGCAGCCTCGGCCCGGCTTCGACGATCTGCTGGATGGTGTGGGCGCCGTTGAAGAGCAGCAGCCTGGGCCCGCCGTTCCGGATGAGAGCCTCCTGGAAGGCCCGGCCCTCGGTGCCGCCGCCCCAGGGCGCGGCCTCCAGGAGGTCCATGATCCGGGTCATCTGCGGCGTGCAGAACTTTTCCAGATCGCCGGACATGACGTCCCACTGCGACATCCCCCGCTCCACCGTGGGCGTGAGGATATCCAGTCCGTCGTCGGGGTTCCTCACCGCTTCCCCTCCATCTGGTCGGCGAGCTGGGCCATCAGGGATTCGAGATCGCCGGTGAGATGGAGCTTCATCTGGTCGGCCGGGATCAGCGGCTCGAAGACCTCGATGATCCGTTCCTGCGCCTTGGCCGCCGCCCGCTGGACGGTCTCCAGGATCGAGTCGGCCAGGTTCCGGGCGTCGGGACGCCGGTAGACGCGAGGGTCGATGTCGAGCCGGACCAGCTCACCGCGCGACCCGACGGTGGCCGACACCAGGCCGTCGCGTGACGTCTCGGTCACCTGGACGGCCCTGGCCTTGGCGTGCAGCTCGGCGCCTTCGTCCTGGAGCCGCATGAAGGTCGTGCGCAGCTCGTCCGCATAGGCCTGCAGGCCGGCGGCATCCCCGTCGCCGAACGCCGTCACGGCACCCCCTCACCATGCGCACCTGCCCCTCAGGTGCCGTAAGTGTTACTGATCAGTTTCTGCCACATGAACATCATTCGACAAGAGGCAGGTAGAAAATGCCGATTTTCCACCAAAACGCCTCTTCGGTGCCAGGGGGGAACATCTCCCTCGACACCGAGGAGACCGCCGAACCTCACAGGTCCAGCGGTACCGCGCACTCCTGGATCTCGCCCACCTCGTCGCGCGGGATCCAGCCGCGGTAGACGCCGCGTTCGATCCGCTCCAGGCCGAGCGCCACCGCCTCGGGCGCGGAACCGCCCAGGTACTCCAGTAGCAGCTCGCCCGCACGCTCGTCGTGCACCTGGAAGTCGACGCCACGCCACCGGCAGACCATGGTCACGAAGTGCACGGACTCGCACTCGGCGGCCGGGACGGTCCGGACGTGGCAGCCGGGCTCGACCTCCTCGAAGCCCTCGGCCGGCTCCGTCAGGCGGAGCCGCAGCCACGTCTCCAGCGCGGACGAGTCGGGGCTGGCGGGATAGTCGACGCCCTGCCAGCGGGCACGGTAGGAGTGCCAGGTCATGACAGGTCCGTCCGGGTTGCGACGAGCAGCCAGCGCCGCAGGTCGCCGTGGTAGAACGCGCGCCGGTGTTCGGTCCCCCGAGCGGTCAGCTCCCAGATCTCGGCGCCGTGGGTGAGCCCGACGCCGTACACCTTGTACTCACGGATGGTCTGGTCAACGTTGGGCACCAGGCCCAGCCCCACGAACGGCGGCTCCTCCACCACCCACCCGGCCACCGCCTCGCGGCGTTCCTCGTCCACCCCTCCGTACGGCGTTCGGTACAGGCTCAGACCGGCCGGACGCCAGCGCAGCAGGTTGAGCCCGCCGTCGGCCGTGAGCATGTCGGGCCGGCCGAGCGCGTCGGCCAGCACGGCCGGCGTGGCGATGTGCGAGACGTCCAGGGCGTGATGGCAGTAGCCGGAGACCCGGGGCTCACCACCGGTGAGCAGATCCTGGATGTCGGCCGGGCTCAGCGGCTTCTGCAGTACGGGGACACCGGCTTCGGGGGCGAGCGCGAGGTCCTGGGCCAGGGTGGGGACGGCGAGTCTGGCCACCGTGCCGGACTCCAGGAGAAAGCCGACGGGCAGCCCGGGATTGACCGCCAGCCCCCAGCGGGAGTCGGGCCAGCCCGCGGCCAGCTCCACCATCGAAACGATCCGGTGGTGCCCGGTGACGCCGCCGATGGCCGGCGTCATCATCTCGGCCGAGGTGTAGGCCAGCAGCCAGGTCCGCTCGCCGTCGGTCGCCGTCGGCCAGGCGACCGGCTCGGTCCCCTCCGCCGCGGCGCGGGTGACCGGCAGCACGAAGTCGGCGTCCTTGAGCAGGCTCAGGCACAGAGCCGTCCGGGCGGCCTCGAACGCCGCCCAGAGACGCTCCTCGAACGGGTTGGAGGGCGGTACCGGGGTCGGGTTCGAGGACAACACGCGGAAGACACTACTAACGATCAAAGACGGGCGTCACCCGGAGGGGCCTGTCACCGCAGGTCGGCGAATGTTCCCGGTGTGGCTCGGCGGCCGTGGCCGTCGCGGGCGGCCTTCACCGGCGCGCCGAGACCGGCACCCGGCCGGGGCCCGACGGGGCCCGGTCCGTCGTCGACCGGGCTCCGTACCCTGACCGCTGCGAGGAGACGCCCATCGGCTCAGAAGGCGTCGCCCCAGCGACCACAGTCGTCGAACTTGTCGGTGCCCTCGCAAACCCGGATCTTGAAGTCGTCGAAGCCGCTGCTCTTCTTGAACCCGCCGAACCGGTCGATGTCACCGTGACCGAGGGTCTTGAAGACCTTGGTGTGCGAGCCGAAGCGGTCGTGCCACTTGAACCACACATAGCTGTAGGAGCGGTCGCGGTCACGGTCGAACAGGTCGCCGTAGAACCAGTAGCGGCCACCCTCCTTGGTCCAGTAGCCCTTGTAGTAGGACCGGTGCCCGAAGTCCTCGCCTCGGCCGAAGCCGGAGTAGTAGGGGCCGAAGAAGTGCTTGCTGAAGGTCTGGGCCTGCTGCGGGGCGGTCGAGGCCGTCGCCGCCGGGGCCACGGCCACGCCGGCCAGCAGCGAACCGGCCAGGGCCGCTCCGGCGAGAAGTGCGCGCTTCGTGCTCATGTTCATGCTCCCCTGAGTGCGGTGTGGAGACTTGTCGTTCGGACACCCCAGACGTTAGGAAGTTACGAAGAACCCTTCTGCGTACGAATCCACACTCATCCCGAAGAGTGCACTATTACGCATTCACGCCTTTCCACGGCGGCCCGGGATCGAACCGAGTCATGATCACGCCATCGCTCCGGCAGGGATCTCCATGAGCGCGCGCTGGAGCGGCCGGGCGGCGGTATCGATCACTACGGTGCTGGCGCGTGAAGATCCTCATGCTGACGGGCGCCGCGGCGTCCGCCCTCGTCCTGTCCCTGCCCGCCACCGCCGCGACGGCACCGGCGGCTCTTCCCGAGCCGCCGTCCGTCACCGTCGCCCAAGCCGAACTCGACCAGTTGAAGACCGCGGAGCCGCGCCCGATGACCGGCTACTCCCGCGCCAGGTTCCCGCACTGGTCCGCTCAGGGCGGCGCCTGCAACACCCGCGAGAAGGTCCTCGCCAGGGAGGGCTCGCTCGTCTTCCAGGACGGCCGGTGCCGGCCCATCTCCGGCACCTGGAAGTCGGCCTACGACGGGAGGATGATCAGCTCCGCGAGCCAGGTCGACATCGACCACGTGGTCCCGCTGGCCAACGCGTGGCGTTCCGGCGCCGACGTCTGGACCACCGAGAAGCGGGGCGAGTTCGCGAACGACCTGAAGAACTCCCAGCTCATCGCCGTCTCCGCCGCGTCGAACAGGAGCAAGGGCGACCAGGGCCCGGACCAGTGGCGCCCGCCGCTGGTGAGTTACTGGTGCACCTACGCGCGCGCCTGGACCGACGTGAAGTTCGACTACGGCCTCACCGTGACCGACGCCGAGCGGGCGGCCCTGCAGGGCATGCTCGACACCTGCGGCGCGGAATGAACGAGCGGTACCGGTCCGAGGTGACCGCCGGCCCCGGTGGGGTGATGACCGACGAGGTGGGAACCGTCACCGGAGACCTCACCGTGGTCACCGAGATCGCCGGTGGTCGGGCCGCCGTCCGCGTGCAGTACACCGGCGCGGAGGAGTGGTACGTCGCCACGGGCAGCCCGCTCCCCGTCTCAGCGGGCAGGGGCGAGGGGATACACGAGGCGGTGGTGGCGATGATCCGGCACGGCGCCCCCGAGGGCGTCGCCCAGGCGACCGGCTGACCACCGTCGACGCCCCGCTCTCCGGCCGGGAGCGGGGCACTCCGCTCCGGACGCGGAGGTGAGTGTGCCCTGGCCGCCTACCGGTGGTCTCGCAGGGATTCGAGCAGGCGCGACAGCTCCTCGGTGACGGCCGGGAGGTCGCCGGGGTCCGTCGAGCGGGCCAGCCACAGGGCCGCCTCGTTCATCGCGCCGGACAGCAGGTGGGCCAACGGCTCCACGGGCCGGCGGGCGATGACTCCCGTCTCGATCAGCGTGACGAGCGCCTCGGTGAGGTGCCGCGCCGAGGACGCCTCGTCCATGGCCCGCCACTCGTTCCAGCCGAGCACCGCGGGTCCGTCGACGAGCATGATCCGCTGTACGTCAGGGTCGCGGCTTACCGCGAGGAAGGCCCGGCATCCCGCGACCAGCTGCTCCCACGGGTCGTCGTGCGCGTCCGCCGCCGCCGAGACCCGCTCGCCCACCTCCTGCTGCACCTGCTCGACGACCGCGTGGAAGAGGTCGGCCTTGCTGTCGAAGTGGTGGTAGAGGGCGCCCTTGGTCACGGCCGCCGCCCCGACGATCTGCGCCAGGCTCACCGCGGCGTAACCGTGCCGCGCGAACAGCGTCCTGGCCTCCGCCACCAGCGTCCGCCTGGTCTCCAGCCGTTGCCGTACGCGATCCATCGCGGCTCCCATCGTTGGCATACCGATGGTATGTTAACTCCACATACCAACGGTATGCGAATATGCGGAAAGGAGGGGGACGTGTCCCTCACCAGCTTCTACCCGGTCGTCTGCACCGATCGGATCACCGAGTCCCGTGACTTCTACCAGCGGTTCTTCGGCTTCGAGACGGTGTTCGAGGCGGACTGGTACGTGAGCCTGCGACGACCGGAGCCGCCTCACTACGAGCTGGCGCTCGTCGACCACGACCATCCGACCGTGCCGGAGAAGTACCGCTCGGCGGTGCGAGGGCTGATCCTCAACTTCGAGGTGGCCGACGTCGACGCCGAGCACGACAGGCTGGTACGACGGGCGGGGCTCCCGGTCGAGCTGACGCTGCGCACCGAGGAGTTCGGGCAGCGGCACTTCATCGTGGCCGCACCCGGCGGCGTGCTCATCGACGTGATCACCCCGACCGAGCCGTCCGCCGCCTACGCCGGACAGTACGCCGCTCCGTGACCCGGACGGCCGCGAGACCCGGGGGCGGCGCCACCCTCCGGGTCTCGCGGCCCTCCGGACACCGGGAGGGACCCTCTCCGGCGCCGTGCGGCCGGGAGAGCCGGCACGACGCACCACCGGGGACTGACGACGACCAGGCTCGAACGCCTCCCGCCGGCATCCGGATCCGAGGCCGGTGTGATCCGGCTCATACTTGACCCGCCCCTTCGGGGGCGTCGACACTCACCCAGGCAACCGTTGCCCCCTCGTCATGTTAACGCTAACAATCTGGGTCGCCCAGCTTCCCGGTAATCCACGAGCCTGGTGGGCGCCGGAAGCCGGCGCCCACCGCACACGAGGAGACCTCAGTGCTGTCCGCGTACCTCACCCTCGATCCCGCGTTCAGGGTGGCCCCCGTCAGTCGCCGTACGTTCGGGACATTCGTCGAGCACCTCGGCCGGTGCGTCTACACCGGTGTCTACGAGCCCGGCCACCCCACCGCCGACCGGCAGGGCTTCCGGCGTGACGTGCTGGAACTCACCCGCGAACTGGGGGTCACCACGGCCCGCTACCCCGGCGGGAACTTCGTGTCCGGATACCGCTGGGAGGACGGTGTCGGCCCGCGGGACCGGCGGCCCCGCCGGCTCGATCTGGCCTGGCACAGCACCGAGACCAACGAGTTCGGCCTGAACGAGTTCGTCGCCTGGGCCCGCGAGGCCGGGGTGGAGCCGATGATGGCGGTCAACCTCGGCACCCGGGGCATCGCCGAGGCACTGGACCTGCTGGAGTACTGCAACGTCGAGACCGGAACCCACCTGTCGGACCTGCGGGCCGCCCACGGCGCCAAGGAGCCGCACGGGGTGCGGATGTGGTGCCTGGGCAACGAGATGGACGGCCCGTGGCAGATCGGCCACAAGACCGCCCGCGAGTACGGACGGCTGGCGGCCGAGACCGCCCGGGCCATGCGCGTGATCGACCCGGGCCTGGAGCTCGTGGCCTGCGGGAGTTCCAATTCCAGCATGCCGACCTTCGGCGCCTGGGAGGCGACCGTGCTGGAGGAGGCCTACGACGTGGTGGACTTCATCTCCTGCCACGCCTACTACGAGGAGCACGACGGCGACCTGGCGAGCTTCCTCGCCTCGGCCTCCGACATGGACCACTTCATCGACTCGGTGGTGGCGACGGCCGACAGCGTGGGTGCCCGGCTCAGGAGCAAGAAGAAGATCAACATCTCGTTCGACGAGTGGAACGTCTGGTACCTGTCCCGTTTCCAGAACGCCGAACCACCCCGGGACTGGCCGATCGCCCCGCCGCTGCTCGAGGACCACTACCACCTGGCCGACGCGGTGACCCTCGGCGGCCTGCTGATCTCACTGCTGCGGCACGGCGACAGGGTGACCTCCGCCTGCCTGGCCCAGCTGGTCAACGTCATCGCCCCCATCATGACCGAACCCGGCGGCCGGGCCTGGAGGCAGACCACCTTCCACCCCTTCGCACAGGCCTCCCGGCACGCGACCGGCCAGGTTCTCCGGGTCGAGCCGGACTCCCCCACGCACCGGACCGCGAGGTTCGGAGAGGTCGCCGCCCTCGACGCCGTCGCCACCCACGACGAGGAGAGCGGCGCCACCACGCTGTTCGCCGTCAACCGCTCGACGGGCCGGCCGCTCACCCTCACCGCCGAGCTGCGCGCCCTCGGCCAGGTACGGCTCGCCGAGGCCGCGGTCCTGTCCGGCCCGGATCCCTACGCCCGCAACACCGCCGACGCCCCGGACACGGTGGTTCCCCGCGCGAACGCCGACGTCCGGCTCGACGGCGGAACCCTGGAGATCACCCTGCCCGCCGTCTCATGGAACGTGATCAGGCTCATCCGCCCGTAGCCCCATCCGGCCGCGTCACCTGAAGGCCCCGGCTCACCCGCCTGCCGAGGCGCTGGGCCGGGGCCTCGATCAGCCGGTGGGTCAGGTGGCAGAGCGGCAGCAGCGCGAGGAGGAAGAGCGGGAGGTTCGGGCTCACCCGCAGCAGCAGCGGGTGGAGCAGGTAGAGGGAGAAGCTGATCACCCCGAGGTGGGCGAGCCACCGGGGGAACGACCTGTGCCGTAGCGCGAACGCGCCGCCGAAGAAGGCGACGGCCAGCAAAAGCGCGGGTGCCCAACCGGGATCGTCCTTGGCGAGGGCCCCGCAGGCCAGGACCGTCAGCACGGCGGCGATGGCGGCGGGCCATCGGATCGTGCCCTGCTCGGCACGGTGGACGGCCGTACCGGCGAACATCATGGCCAGCACGGTCAGGCCCTGCCAGGCGCCGATCCTGCTGCCCAGGATCACCAGCGCCAGCCCGAGCAGGCCGCCCGTCGCCGCGGCGGCCGTGCGCGCCCCGCCGCGCGCGGTCGCCGACACCACGACGACCACGACGACCGCGACGCCGAGGAGCGCGGCGGCCAGGTCGGCGCGGCCACCGATGACCGGACGGGTCAGCAGGAGTCCGAGAGGCACCGCCGACACCGCCAGGACGATCGCGACCGCCGCCGACCGGTGCGCCTGCCGCACGGTGAACAGCCCGGCCGCCATCAGGTAGAACGCCATCTCGTAGGAGAGCGTCCACATCACGTCGATGACGGCCGGCACGCCGAGCAGTTCCTGCAGCATCGTCAGGTTCCCCAGGGCGACGAGCGGCGCGGGTCGGGTGCTCACGCCCGGATGGAGGGCGAGCGCACCGGCGTAAGCGAGCAGGAGCGCCAGACCTAGCGCGGCGAGCAACAGGGGCAGGAGGCGGAACGCCCGTCCGGTCCAGAAGACCCGCAGGTCGCCGCGCCGCTCCAGGGAGGCGGGGATGATGTAGCCGCTGACCAGGAAGAACACGAAGACGCCCCAGGTGCCGACGTCGATCCTGCGGTCCACCTCGGCCCAGAGGCCCGGGATGAAGGTCCACCCGGAGTGGTGCAGCACGACGGCCAGCGCGGCGGGTCCCCGCAGGGCGTCCAGCCAGGCCAGCCGGGAGGGAGTCGGGGCCATTCGCCCGACTTTAAGCGATAGATGCTGGTCCTCGGGTCTCTCCGGCCCGCCGCGTCATCTCCGCCCCGGCCACCGAACGGCGATCACACCATGCGGAACAGGGCGTACAGGATCGCGAAGACGACAAAGCCCAGCACCAGGCTACCGATCGCGTTCACGAGGGCCTTGGCGTACGCGCCGTCCTGGAAAAGATGGACGGTGTCCAGTTCGAAGGTGCTGAACGTGGTCAGCGCACCGCAGAAACCGGTGCCGACCAGCGCCTCCCACTCGGTCCCCACCCCCACGCCGTGCAGCAGGCCCAGCAGTCCCGCGCCCAGGAGGTTGACCACCAGCGTCCCCCAGGGGAACGCCTTGCCGAACCGCGCCTTGGCCTTCGTGTCGAGCAGGTAGCGCAGCATGGCTCCGAAGCCGCCGCCGATGAGCACCAGGAGGACGGACATGTCACACCACCCTCCGTGTTCCGCCGCCGGGATGCGGAATCAGCCGCCCGAGGTAGAGCCCCACCGCGATGGCGATCCATCCGACCACCACGCTGAGTACCCCGTAGCTGAGGCCCATCTCCCACCTCCCGTTGTCGACCAGGCGGTGTATCCCATCGATGAGGTGGGAGAACGTGGTGAAACCTCCCAGGTAGCCGGTCACCAGGAACAGCCGGGTGGAGGCGTGCTGCCGCCCGCCCAGCAGGTACGTCGTCAGCAGGCCCATGAGCAGGCAACCGAGCATGTTCACCAGGAAGGTGCCCCAGGGAAAACCCCGCGTCGCCCCGGGCATCACCTCGGTGATCAGGTAACGCAGCAGAGCCCCGATCGCACCTCCGAAGGCGATGTCCGCGAACGCGCTGGGCCGCAGCCCCGGATGACGCGGTGGGCCCGTGCCCCGGTACAGCGCGACGGTCTCGGCGTGCTCACGCCGGAGTAGCCGGCTTCCCGCCTCGCCCGAATCTCCCATTGTCGGCTTTCCTCCAGATACGCGAATGTCACTGCTTGCGGCGGTCCGGCGCGGGCACTCCCAGGAGCAGCTCGCGGACGGCGTTCCAGGTCAGCTGGAGTGCCGCCTCGACCTCGGGAGACCTGTCCCCGAGGATGCGGGCCCAGGCCCCCCGATCCCCGGGCAGGACGCTGGCCCCGGCCCGCAGCCCGGTGCCGGCGAGCACCGCGTGCATCGTGTCGGCCACGAGTCGCGCGGGCTGCGCGGCGGTGACGACGTACAGGGAGGACAGCAGCCCGAATCCGGCCATCACCGCGGGTCCGGTCACCGGCCGTTCCCCCGGCACCAGACGGAGCGGGTCGGCGAAGAGCAGCCGCGCCGAGGTGTCACGCACCTCGACGTCGCTGCAGTAGGCCGTGTACGCGTGCCGCTCCCCCCGCGCCAGCCTGCCGGCCATCAGCGTCTCGCCCAGCACCACCGTCGCGTCCTGGGCGACGGTGACGCGGAGCCGCTGGTAGTACCGCGAGTCGGCGAACGGGATCACGGTGTCCGGCAGGTACTCCAGGTATCCGCCCGGCCCCGCGGTGAGGTTGACCAGCTGGGTGGCGTAGTCCTGTTCCATCCGGTAGAGCCGGGTGGCGGCCTGGGTGGTCAGGTGGACGGACGAGCCCTCGCCGCAGGAGACGTCGATGCGGTAGCGGTCGCCCTGGAGAACGCCGCCGCCGGACGACATGAACATGAGGTACGGCATGTCCGGGCGCTCGGGGTCGTAGTACAGCGGGCGGGTGATCTGCAACGGTGTCTTCTGGTAGTGACCGGTCAGCTCGGTCCGCCCGCCGACCCGCTCGAACGCCAGGTGCAGGACCCCGACCTTGCCGGGGCTGCCGACCGGCAGCATGTCCAGGTCGGCGGCATGGCGCGCCACCGAGGCCGGCAGCCACCCCGGCTGGTAGCGCTCCGGAACCAGATGGTCGATCACCGCCCCGGAACGCACATCGCCTCCAGCCGCGCCTCGATGAAGTCGGCGACCTCGGCGACACCGGTGCCGGTCAGGCAGTCGGTCAGCACCACCGGCCCCGCCCCGCGCACCGTGTGCGCGTCCCGTTTCATCACCGACAGGTCGGTGCGCACGTACCGGGCGATGTCTATCTTGTTGATGACCAGCAGGTCGGAGTCCGTGGTGCCCGGACCGCGCTTGCGCGGCATCTTGTCGCCCGCGGCGGTGTCCAGGACGAAGATGTAGACGTCGGCGAGCACCGGGCTGAAGGTGAGCGTCAGGTTGTCGCCGCCGCTCTCGAACAGCAGCATGTCGATGTCGGAGAACCGGTCGAGCAGCTCGGCCGCCGCCGCCAGGTTCATGCTCGGATCGTCACGGACCGCGGTGTGCGGGCAGGACCCCGTCTCGACCCCGACGATCCGCTCGGAGTCGAGCACCCCGGCCATCGTGCGGCGGACGTGTTCGGCGTCCTCCTTCGTGTAGATGTCGTTGGTGATCACGCCGGGGCTGTGCCCCCTGGCGATCAGAACGGGGACCAACATCTCGATCAGTGCCGTCTTGCCGGACCCGACGGGCCCCCCGACACCGACCTTGAACACCTTCCGCGGTTCCATCTCGTGCCCTCTCAGGTGATGAACAGGCGGGCCGCTGCCCGCTCGTGCGCGGCCGAGACCGTGTCGGCGACGGGTACCGAGCCGTTCAGTTCCATGGGGTCCTCGGCGGCGAGCGCCGCCCGTGCGACCCGGGCGAGGTCCGGCCGGACCTCGCCTAGGATCCGCTGGGCCCGGCGGAAGTCGGTGCGGCCCAGCCGCACCGCCGCCGCCGTCCAGCCCGCGGCGAAGGCGTACAGGTCACCGGCCACCGCGTGCGCGACGGGCACGCCCATGCCGGCGTGGATCACGCCGACCACGACCGCGTGGTTGCCCGGCGCGGCCCTCTCCGCCACCAGGGCCGCCAGCCGGGCCGCCTCCGGCGAGGCGAACGCCCACACCGCCGTGTCGAGGACCTGCCGGCCGGTCCTGATCGAGGCGGAGCGCTGCTCGCGGTTGAGTTTGATCGCGTGCAGCCGTCGGTCGACCTCGACCAGCCGGTCCCAGTCGCCCACTCCGGCGGCCCGGTGCGCCAGCACCAGGGCCGTCGCGTCCCCCGGCCCCACCGAGTTGTACAGCAGATCGGTCAGCAGGCCGCGCAGGTCCGCCGATCCGGTCGCGCCGAGCTGGACGTACCCCTCCAGTCCGTGCGAGAGCGTGTACAGCCCGCTCGGGAAGCCGGAGTCGGTGAGCTGCAACTGGGCGAGCAGCGGGCCCAGGTCGGTCAGGCTCATCAGATGAAGTAGAGCCGGTTCAGCGGCAGCCTGGTGGCCGGCTCGATGCTGACCGGCTTGCCGTTCACCGAGACCTTGTAGGTCTCCGGATCGACCATGATGTCGGCCAGCGTCGAGTTGCGCAGCATGTGGCGCTTGTCGACGGTCCGGCACTGGCGTACCTCCCGGACCATCCGCTGCAGGCCGAGCCGCTCGGGCACGCCCGCGTCGATCCCGGCCCGCGACATGAAGGTGACGCAGGTCTCCTTCAGCGCGGTGCCGAAGGCGCCGAACGTCGGCCGGTAGTAGACCGGCTGCGGCGTCGGCAGGGACGCGTTCGGGTCGCCCGACTGGGCCCAGTTGATCATGCCGCCCTTGACGACCAGATAGGGCTTGGCCGCGAAGGAGTGCACCTGCCAGAGCACGATGTCGGCCAGCTTCCCGTCCTCCAGCGAGCCGATCGTGTCGGCCATCCCGGAGGCGCGGGCCGGGTTGATGGTCAGCTTGGCCAGGTATCGCAGCACCCGGAAGTTGTCGTTGCGCTCGGAGTCCTCCGGCAGCGCGCCCCGCTTGTCCTTGCAGTGGTGGGCGATCTGGAAGGTGCGGGTGAACGACTCGCCCACCCGGCCCATCGCCTGCGAGTCCGACCCGACGATGCTGATGATGCCCAGGTCGTGCAGGACGGTCTCGGCGGAGATGGTCTCGGCACGCACCCGGCTCTCCGCGAACGCCAGGTCCTCGGGGACGTCGTAGCTGAGGTGGTGGCAGACCATCGTCATGTCCAGCAGCTCGTCCACCGAGTTGCCGGTGTAGGGCAGCGTCGGGTTCGTGGAGGCCGGCAGCACGTTGGGCTCCCCGGTCACTCGCAGGATGTCGGGGGCGTGCCCGCCGCCGGCGCCCTCAGAGTGGTAGGTGTGGATCGCCCGGCCGTTGATCGCACTGATGGTGTCCTCGACGAACCCGGCCTCGTTCAGCGTGTCGGTGTGGATGGTCACCGGGATGTCGTACGCGTCGGCGACGGACAACGAGCAGTCGATGACGGCCGGCGTGGTCCCCCAGTCCTCGTGCACCTTCAGCCCGCAGGCACCCGCCTTGAGCTGCTCCTCCAGGGAGGCCGGCAGGCTGTTGTTCCCCTTTCCGTACACCCCGACGTTGATCGGGATGGCCTCGTACGCCTGCAGGATGCGGGCGATGTTCCACGGTCCCGGGGTGCAGGTGGTGCCGCGGGTGCCGTCGGCGGGACCGGTTCCCCCGCCGACCAGGGTGGTGATCCCGTTGCTCAGCGCGTGCCGCGCCTGCTGCGGGGAGATGAAGTGCACGTGGGTGTCGATCGCGCCGGCGGTGGCGATGAGGTTCTCGCCGGAGATCACCTCGGTGCCCGCGCCGATGATGAGCCGCCGGTCGACCCCGTTCTGGGTGTGCGGATTTCCTGCCTTGCCGATCCCGGCGATCCTGCCGTTCTTGATCCCGATGTCGCCCTTGACGATGCCCAGGACCGGATCGATGACCACCGCGTTGGTGATCACCAGGTCCAGCGCGACCGTGGCGTTCTGCGAGGCCGGGTCGGCCGACATCCCGTCCCTGGCCGTCTTGCCGCCCCCGTACTGAGCCTCGTCCCCGTAGTGCCCCTCGGTGTGGTCCTTCTCCACCTCGACGACGAGGTTGGTGTCCCCGAGGCGTATCCGGTCGCCCACCGTCGGGCCGTACATGGACGCGTACTGCTTACGACTCATCGTGGTCATCGGGATTCAGCCCTTCTTCTTGGAGCCCGGGGAGCCGTTCTTCTTCGACGAGGCCGCCGGGGAGTCACCCGGCTCGTCGAGATAGCCGCGTTCACGCATCCTTTTCAGCGCCTCGCGATGCGCCTCGCGCGAGCGGACGCTTCCGTTGAGCAGCCCACCGAAACCGACGATCCGCAGACCCCCGCCGTACTCGACCAGGTTCACTTCCTTGGTGTCTCCGGGCTCGAACCGGACGGCGGTACCGGCAGGAATGTCCAGGCGCTTGCCGAACGCCTTGTCCCGGTCGAATCTCAGCGCGCGGTTGGTCTCGAAGAAATGGAAGTGCGAGCCCACCTGAACGGCCCGGTCGCCGGTGTTGTGCACGGTCAGCTTCGCCCGGGGCTGACCGGCGTTCAGCTCGATCTGTCCCTCGCCATAGATGTAGACGTCGTCATCCGACATGGGATGTCGCCCCCTTCGGGTTCGCCACCGCCCGGAGGCCGTGGTGGTGGTCGTCGTGGTCGTGGTGGTGTCCGGCCGCCGCGGCCGACGGTCCGCAGAGCGGCAGGAGCGCGCGTTCCCCGGGCATCACTTCCCGCCGACCGGATCATGGCAGGAGACCAGCTTGGTGCCGTCGTCGAAGACGGCCTCGACCTGCAGCAGCTTCAGCATTCCGCGCACTCCGGGCAGCACGTCGTCGGGCCCGACCACCTGCTTGCCCAACTCCATGCACTCGGCGACCGTCTTGCCGTCCCGGGCCGCCTCCACGATCGTCGAGCTGATCAACGCCACCGTCTCGCCGTAGTTCAGTTTCAGTCCGCGCCCGCGGCGCTGCTCGGCCAGCTGAGCCACGAGGAAGATGAGCAGCTTGTCCATCTCGCGTGGTGTGAGATTCATCGGGGTCCTTTCTCCGCACGGCTATCCGGCGCGCTGGATTTTCTTGAACATCGGGATGGCCGCCAGGAACACCCAGCTCACCAGGACGAACGGCCAGGTGAGGGTGTGACCGCCGGTGATGGCGAACAGGTTGCCGACGGCGGCGGTCAGGCCGGCCGCGGACACCGCGCCGATCACCGCGTAGACCGCGCTCACCCTGTTCACCAGCACGAACGTGCCCCACAGCGCGAGCCCGGTCAGCACGGAGTTGTAGCCGTACAGGCCGGCTCCGAGATCGGCCGCCTGCGCGCCCAGCACCCAGCCGGTGAACAGGCCGACCAGGCTGGAGAGGAGCGCGACCAGCCCGGTCACCCAGCCGGCCACGAATAACCCGATCAGGAAGATCAGGCCGACGTACCACTGGTTCTGGAAGAACACCTGGCCGACGCCGCTGAGCGTGCCCCGCCAGAAGTCGTGCCAGCTCATCGCGGTGCCCGGAGCGGTGGCCGACGGCGGGGCCGAGCGCGCGTGCTCCGCCCAGATCCGGCTGAAGGACGGCCCGCCGATCACCATCACGCTGGTGATCACGCAGAAGGGCGCGGTGAAGGTCGGCAGGTTGTACGGGGTGAGCAGCACGTTCAGCGCCGAGGTGAGCACGCTCCCGGCGATCGCCCCGGCGACGACCAGGAGCACGGTCATCCACCGGACTTCCAGGTAGAGCACCAGGCCGACACCGATCAGCGTGCCGCAGAAACCCTCCAGCCCCACCGAGACCCGGTCCCAGGTGACGCCGAACAGGTACGCGGTGACCGTGGCGACGACCGTGCCCAGCAGGCCGAAGACGCCGAACCGCCAGCCGCCGACGAACAACGCGACGATGAAGACCAGGCCGGTCCACTGGTTGGGCTGGAAATCGACCTGGGCGACCCCGCGGGGGATCGTCAACAGGTACTCCAGCGCGCGGCGCCCCTTGGCAGGGTGCTCACCTCCGGATGAGCCCGACGACAGAAACGCCGATGTCATAAACGTCGCCCTTCCCGCCGCTGGCGCGCGTCCCGCCCACGGACGGCCTTCAAAGGTGAATCCACGATGTGGGCACACAGCACTACTTTCCATGTGCCGAACCGGCAAATATCAACCAAGGCCAGCATTTAGTCAAATATCAAAGGTGCTGAGGTTAACTCCTGACTTAGACGCCAACCATGTGGGTCAGGGCATCTCCGCCGGCGGGCACGGAAAGAGCCGAAGGAGCAAAAGGAACGAAGGGGCCATAATGTCAGTCGGAATGAGCAGCTGGATATCGAGCGGGCTGAACACCGGTGATTCGGCCTGGATGCTGACCAGCACCGCGATGGTGCTGTTGATGACTCCGGGACTGGCCTTCTTTTACGGCGGCATGGTCCGTTCCAAAAATCTACTCACAACGCTTTACATGAGTTTCATCTCGATCAGCCTGGTGACCATCATCTGGTTCGCCTACGGATACGGGCTGGCCTTCGGAAATGACCTCGGTGGTGCCGGGCTCATCGGCTGGAGCAATTTCCGGTTCGCGAACATCACCCCCGAGACGCTGCACCAGCAGATCCCCACGTACGTCTTCGCGCTGTTCCAGCTGACCTTCGCCATCATCACGGTCGCGCTGATCAGTGGCTCGATCGCGGGACGGGCCCGGTTCGGCCCGTGGATGCTCTTCGGCGTCCTGTGGATGACCCTGGTCTACGCGCCGGTCGCGCACTGGGTGTTCTCCACCTCCGGCTGGCTGCACAGGTGGGGCCTGCTGGACTTCGCCGGCGGGCTGGTCGTCGAGTTGAACTCGGGCATCTCCGGGCTGGCACTCGCCCTGGTGCTGGGGCCGGGTGTCGCCTTCCGGCGCAGGGGCGCCCCGACGCCGGAGAACATCCCCATGGTCCTGCTCGGCCTGGCCCTGCTCTGGTTCGGCTGGTTCGGCTTCAACGCGGGCTCCGCGCTGACCGACGGCCCGCTGGCCGCCCGGGCGTTCCTCAGCACGATGATCGCGGGCTGCGCGGGGATGCTGACCTGGCGGCTGGTGGAGTGGATCCGCTTCCGGCACCTGACCAGGATGGGCTCGACCAACGGCGCCCTGGCCGGGCTGGTGGCCATCACCCCGTCCTGCGGGTTCGTCAACGTCGAGGGCGCGCTCGTCGTCGGCATCATCGCCGCCCTCGTGTGCACGTACGCGGTCGAGATGAAACTGGTCCTGGGCTACGACGACACCCTGGACGTGGTCGGCTTCCACGGGGCCGGCGGTATCACCGGCATCGTGCTGCTCGGGTTCTTCGCCACCGGCGAGCTCGTCGGGACCCCCGGCCTCTTCTACGGCGGGTCGGTCGCGCTGCTGGGCAAGCAGGTGGCCGGTGTCCTGGCCGTCGGCCTGTACAGCTTCATCGTCACGTTCGTCATCGGGAAGGTGGTCGACAGGCTGTTCCGGATGCGAGCGACCGAGGAGGAGCAGCGCGTCGGCTCGGACGTGGGCTTTGCCGAGGGGTGAGCCCGGCGCCCGCCGTGACGGATCGTCACCATGACCCCGCACCGCCCACTGAACCGCCCTGTTCACGTCAGTTGGCGCGTCAGGCCCCAGCTGCGCCACGGTGAGGGTGAAAGGCAGCATCTGACCAGCCTGCAGGGGCTGGCCGCGCTGTCGCTCGACGCTCTCAGCTCGGTCGCCTACGGGCCGGAGGCGATCGCGCTCATCCTGGTCGCCGCCGGTGGCGCCGCGATCGGTTACACGCTGCCGATCACCCTGGCCATCGTCGTGCTGCTCACCGTGCTGGTGATCTCCTACCGCCAGGTGATCGCCGTGTATCCGAACGGCGGTGGTTCCTACGCGGTGGCCAAGAGCGATCTCGGCGAGCGGGTGAGCCTGCTGGCCGCCGCGGCGCTCATCGTCGACTACGTGCTCACCGTGGCGGTCAGTCTCGCGGCCGGCGCCGCCAGCCTCGCCTCGGCCTTCCCCGTCCTGGCCCCGCATCTCCTGGCGATCTGCCTGGTGGGACTGGCCCTGCTGACCGCGGTGAACCTGTACGGCATCGCCGAGAGCGCGCGGGTGCTGATGCTGCCCACCGCGCTGTTCGTGGTGAGCGTCCTCGGCGTCGTGGTGCTGGGGCTGGCCCGCTCCCATCCGGCGGCCGTGGTGGGGGCTCCCATGCACGTCCCGGTGACCGACACGCTGGGGGTGCTGCTGATCCTCAAGGCATTCTCCTCCGGATGTTCCGCGCTGACCGGCGTCGAGGCCATCGCCAACGGCGTGCCCATGTTCCGCGAGCCGAAGGTCGCGCGGGCACAGCGGACCGAACTGCTGCTCGGCGCGCTGCTCGGCACCATGCTGGTCGGGCTGGCGCTGCTCATCCACCGCGACCGGGTACAGCCCCGGCATGACGTCACCGTCCTCGCCCAGCTGACCGCCGGTGCCTACGGCACGGGCTGGGCGTACTACGCGACCAACCTCGTGATCATGCTCGCCCTGGCACTGGCCGCCAACACCAGCTTCGGCGGCCTGCCGGTCCTGCTGAGCCTGCTGGCCCGCGACAACCGCCTGCCCCACCTGTTCGCGCTGCGCACCGAACGTCCCGTCCACCGCTACGGCGTCGTGGCCGTGGCGGTGGCGGCGGCCGTGATACTGATCGCGGTGGACGCGCGGACCCACAGGCTGATCCCGATGTTCGCCATCGGGGTGTTCATCGGCTTCACGATCAGCCAGGTCGGCCTGGTCAGGCACTGGGCGACCCTGCGCCCGCCCCGCTGGCTCGGCAGGGCGCTGCTCAACGGCACCGGCGCCCTGCTGACCGCCATCGCCGTCCTGGTGCTGCTCACCACCAAGTTCCTGGAGGGCGCCTGGGTGGTCGCCATCGTCATCCCGCTGCTCATCCTGCTCTTCGCCCGCATCGAGCGCTACTACACCGCGGTCGAAAAGCAGCTCGGGGTCGGGCGGACACCGCCCAGGCCCACCCGGCCCGCGGCGGTCGCCGAAGCCGGGAAAGTGATCATCATCCCGGTCTCGGACGTCACCACCAGGACGGAACGGGCCGTCAGCGCGGGCCTGGCCCTCGGTGGTGAGGTGGTGGTCGTCGCGGTGTGTTTCGCCGAGGAGGAGGTGCACGACCTGCGGACGCGGTGGAACCTGTGGGATCCGGGGGTCCGTCTTGAGATCCTCGACAGCCCGCAGCACACCGTGGTCCGTCCCGTTCTCGACTACATCCGGCAGGTCGCCGACAGCGGCAAATGGGTCGCCGTGCTCATTCCCACCGTCGAACCGCGGCACTTCCGCCATCGGGTACTGCACAACCAGCGTGACCTTTTCCTGATGGTCGTGCTACGGGAGCACACGGACGTGCTCGTCTGCCTGCTGCCCTTCCGAATCAATACATAGACGACACCAGCGCTTAAAGTGGCTTTTTACGCTATGCGTTACCTATAGGTTGATTTGAGTATCACGTCATAAGCTGATTTAAGTGTCACACTCGGCAGTTGGGCCGCCCGAATTGGCATGATATTTCCAGTTAAAATGCCGGTCGCCCAGAAGCAATACCTAATCCTCCGCAAGCCAGCCGACTTTCTGATGGTCGCTTTGCCCTCAGCAGGAATGGCCGGTGCGAGCATCGCCAGAGAGGCAGAACCGATCATGACATCTGGGGGAAAAATGCTTCGAAAACTAATCCTGGCGCTGGCCCTGGTCACGGCGGCCGGATCACCGGCCGTTACGACCACGGCCTGGGCGGACGGGGTGTCCACCGCTCCGGCCGCACAGGCGGCCATCGCCGCCGCGCCGGCCGCGCAGAAGGCGGGGAAGTGCGACCCGGGATCGCCGTGCGCGGCGGTCAACTGCGGCCCCGGCCGCGTCTGCGTGCCCTCTCCCAAGCAGTGTTTCACCACGCCGTGCCCGCAGTACGACTGCGTGCCCATCTCCGGCACCGTCGGCCAGCCGTACTACCCGGGCTGGCAGCCTCCCTACCCGGGCTGGCGACCGCCGTATCCCGGCTGGCGACCGCCGTACCCGAACTCGTACCCGATCCCGCCGTACCCGGGCTGGCGCCCGCCGTACCCGGGCTGGCGGCCCCCGTATCCCGGCTGGCGACCGCCGTACCCGAACTCGTACCCGGTCCCGTGGCGGCCTCCGTACCCGCCGCCATGGCCTCCCCGACCCCGCTAACCGATGACGGTCCGCTTCCCGGGGAAGCGGACCGGCCGGAAACCTCTCGTCATTGACGGCATCGACGGTGGCGGGAGCCATGCGGACCATGGCCGCATGGCTCCCGTCCCCTCCGGTGGGGCGCGCCCACAGCGCGCGAGGCAGCGCCGAGACCGGCGTCTCAGCCGATCCTGGCGCTCTGCCCTCCGTCGACCGGGAGCAGGACGCCGGTGATGAACCGAGCCTCCTCCGAAGCCAGGAAGAGGGCCGCGTTGGCGATGTCCCATGCCGTGCCCATGCCGCCCTTGAGCGGGACCCGCTGGTGGCGGCGGGCCGCGTACTCCTCCCTGTCCAAGCCGTACGCCGCCGCGCCCAGGTCGACGCCGAGCGGGGTGTCGATGAGGCCCGGCATGATGGCGTTGACCCGGATTCCGTAGCGGGCGTTCTCCAGGGCCAGCTGCTGGGTCGCGGCGTTCATGGCCGCCTTGGACATCTTGTAGGTGATGGGCGGATTGCCGGGAGAGGGGTTTCCGGCGATGGCCGCGATGGAGGAGATGTTGGTGATCACACCGCGCTCGGCGGCCCGCATCACGGGAAGCACCGCCCTGGCCATCAGCAGGATGCTGCCAGAGTTGATCATCATGGTCCGCGCCCAGTCGTCGGGCTCGACGGAGGTGGCTGAGCCGTCTCCGATGGCCACGCCCACGTTGTGATGCACCACGTCGAGGCGGCCGAAGCTCTCGACACAGGTGGCGACCGCGGTCGACCAGTCGTCGGCCACCGACACGTCACCCTGGACGGTGACCGCGGTTCCGCCCTGCTCCTCGACCAACCCCGCCGTGACCAGCATCGAGTCCAGGTCGCGGTCGATGAGGACGAGTTTGGCGCCCTCCCGGGCGAAGACCAGTGCCGTCGCCCTGCCGTTCCCGATCATCTGGCCGGGGGTCTGTCCGGCACCGGTGATGATCGCGGCGTACCCCTCCAGCCGGTCGGTCACGAGGCACCTGCCAGGTCGGGATCGATCTCGACGCCGAAGGTGTTCAGCGCCATCGCCGTCATCGTGTAGAAGCCGACGGTCATCGTGAAGTCCATCACCTGGTGGGTGTCCCAGCGGGTGGACAGCGACGTCCAGGCCGCCTCCGACAGGTCGTGCCCGCCGTGCAGCTCGTCGATCGCCCGCAGCAGTACGCGGTCGTCGTCCGCCCAGCCGGGATCTTCGGAGCCCGCGGCGATGCGGTCGATCTCCTCCTCGGTGAGCCCGGCCCGCCGCCCGATGACCACGTGCTGCGCCCACTCGTAGGAGGAGCCCGACAGCGCGGCGGTACGCAGGATCACGATCTCCCTCTCCCGCGGGTGCAGCGTCGACTCGCGCAGCAGGTGCTGCCCGAGACCGAGCCAGCGCCGGAGCAGCCGAGGATGCCTGGCGAACGTGGTGAAGATGTTCGGCACCCGGTCACCCCCCACGGCCAGCCCGTCGAGCAGGCGCCGTGCCTGCTCATCCCCCTCGCCCTCGGGCAACGGCGGAATACGTGTCGTCATGCCCTGCCAACCCTTCGATCGATCGTGGCGCCGATTTCCCCGAGCGTGTACTTCGAACGACGAAGAGCATCCCCAGACACTGGAATCCAATTCGGAGATCCCGCGATCAAGTCGAGCACCGGCCGACGATGACAGGTCTCGTGGCAGGAGCAACGGCGCGTTGAAAGGTGTGCCCCCACCGGTCACATCTCACACGGTGATGACGACCTTGCCGCACACGCCGGTGACCTCCGCGCCGAACGCCTTGGCCGGCCGCGCCGCGAACGTCCCCACGCCTCCCCCCGCACCGATGATCAGAACCTTCTGCCCCGGCTGCGCCCTTCCCGCCTCGCGAAGACTCCGCAGGGAGGTGCGGGCCGAGACGGGAACGGCCGCCGCCTGCTCGAAGGTGAGGTTCGCCGCCGTCGACCCGACCTACCCCCCGGCGACCGGCCGGTAGGTGCACAGGTGCACTCCCTTGTCGCTGATGGCCGTGGAGGTCAGTTCGAGCGTGCGCGACACACCGCCGTCGGGGAAGATCGTCTTCCCGCCGCCGAGAAGCACCGGCATGATCATAAGTCGGAGCTCGTCGACCAGGCCCTCGCTCAGCAGGGTGCGCGCGAGCGTGGGGCTCCCCATCACCACCAGATCGCCGCCGTCGCTCCCGTGCAGCTTCCGGATGCCGGCGACGGCCTCGTCGCCGGGGATGCGGACGGTGTTGTTCCAGGTCAGCTCGTCGTCACCCAGCGTCCTGGACACGACGTACTTCGGAATGGCGTTCATCCGGTCGGCGAACGGGTCACCGGCCCGCCCGGGCCACGCCGCGGCCATCGTCTGCCACGTGCGGCGGCCGAACAGCAGTGCCCCGGCCTTGGCCACCGCGTCGTCGAAGGCGCCGCCCAGCACCTCCGGATCGAAGAACGGGTGCGACCAGCCGCCGTGGGCGAAACCACCGTCGGTGTCCTCCTCGGGTCCGCCCGGCGCCTGCACGACGCTGTCCAAGCTGATGAACTCGATGATCACGATGCGCATGGGACTGGCTCCTCCGGGTTCGCGTCGCTGATTTCCGGCACCGCTGATCTGGTCGCGGTGCGGGGGGGACGAAGGTGCTGCTCGTCTTGGTCCGGCACCGGCCGGTCAGCCGAAGTGCTCGGCCATCCAGGTGTCCCACGCGGGCTGCTCGTCGCGGCCCGCGAAGTTCTGGTGGCCGAGCACGAGGGCGTCGCCGCGGGCGGTACCGGAGTGGATGAACCGGTACAGGCCCTCATCCGTCCGGACGCCCAGGTTGACGGGCAGGTTCGCGTAGTAGACGACCCCGGCGGAGCCGTCCGGGAGACGGACGTCGTCGCCCTCGGCGACGTCCGGCGTGACGCCCAGTTCCCGGGTGACGGTCTTCCAGACCGCGTCCGGACCGCCCGCTCCGGGCCGGAAGGCCGTGGTGACCGATGGGGTGCGGCCGGTGAAGTGCGCGAGGTACTGCTTGAGGGTCTCCCGGTAGATGGGCCAGCCGGCCTGCATGGCCTCGAACTCGGTCTCCCAGTCGTCGCCGAGCATGCCGCTCTGCACGATCCGCAGCACGGTGGTGCCGCCGGCGCGCCCCTCGATGAGGTACTCGAACGCCATGAACTGGCCGTCGGGGGCCTGCTCGCTGCGGGTCGCCAGGCGGGCGCCCGGCTCGTAGGCGGTGATCGTGGCCTGCTCGGTCTGGCCCAGCATGGTCAGGTTCGCCGGGCCGCCCTCGGCGGTGCCCAGCTCGGTGCGTCCCATGAACCAGGAGTCGACGCCCGGCCCGGTCGCGATCGCGTCCCAGACCTGCTCGGGCGTGGCGCTGAGTTCGATCTCCTGGTTCAGCTCGAACGGGTGCGTCATCGGGTTTCCTTCGTGCTCGGGTGGACGGCGACGACGATCCGGTGGTCGCGGCCGTGCTCGGCGGACTGGTCGTGGTACTTGGACACCAGGGCCGTGACGGCCCCGGCGAGCTCCTGGGCGAACGCGGCCCGGTCGGCGGCCGAGGCGAAGCGCACCTCGGCGTCGATAGCGAAGGTCGCGACACGTTTGCGCGCCTTGGCGGCGCCGGCGATGAGCGCCCCTACGTCGCGGACCAGCCGGGCCGCGACGGCCAGCAGCCAGCCGGCCGACAGCTGGTCGGGAGAGCGGGCCGGGTCGGGCTCGACCGACGCCAGCGCGGCCGGGGAGATCACGTAGGAGGCCGCGGTCGCGCGCATGATGCGCTCGTTGACGTTGCCCTTGCGCCGCTCCTCGATCATCTCGACGAGCCCGTGCGCCTCAAGCGTCTTGAGGTGGTAGTTGACCTTCTGTCGGGGCAGGCCGACCTTGGCGGCCAGCATGGTCGCGGAGGCGGGCTCACTCAGCTCGGCCAGCAGCCGGGCCCGGATGGGGTCCAGCGAGACCTCGGCGGCGGCCGGATCCTCGATCACGGCGATGTCCTGCATGACCACAGGCTATGACCGACAAATTAAATTGTCAAGGAAGTCCTATTCGTCGGTACATCGGGCTCGTGCCCCGGCGAGCCCCTGCCGAGCCCGCACGTACCGAAGTCGGATCGCGGCTACCCGATCCCCGCCCGCGAGAAGCGACCGGCGGCCAAGAACGCGTCGGCTCCGGTCCCGGTCTTCGCCATGCCGACGCACGCGCCGGGGTGAGCTCTCGGGTGCGGGATAGCCTGACGTGGTGGGCATCACCTCTGGTAGCTACACGCTGGGACCTGAGTCCGGCCGGCTCGTCGTCGACACGACCCGTAGCGGGCTGGGCGCGAAGGCCGGCCATGACCTCACCATCGAGGTCACCCGTTGGCACGGCGAGGCCACGATCGACATCGCCGATCCGGCCGGCTCCTCGGTGACCGTCGAGGTCGACGCCGGGTCGTTCGAAGTCCGGGAGGGAACCGGCGGCGTCAAGCCGCTCACGGACTCCGATCGCCGGGAGATCAAGAAAAACCTTCAGGAGAAGGTCCTGCACGTCGATCGTCATCCGACGATCACGTTCCGGTCGACCCGGGTCAGCGGAACGGCGGAGTCGTTTCGCATCGAGGGTGATCTCACCGTCGTCGGCGTCACCCGGCCCGTCACGCTACAGGGCCTGCTGACCGAGGACCGGGTACGCGGCTCGGTGACCATCGTGCAGACCGAGTGGGGCATCCGGCCGTATTCGGCGTTCTTCGGCGCGCTCAAAGTCAGCGACGACGTCGAGGTGCGATTCGACACCGGCCTCCTCCCGGGACGGTGACCCCGGGCTCGGACTCTGGTCCATGGTCGAGGTCGTCCACAGGTGCTCACCGATACCGGTGAGGCCTCGCCCCCGTCACCTGGCCCCATCTCCTGAGACCTCACGCCGACACCGGCTTTTCGGGCCCCGCTGCGGGTGAACCCGCGGAAATCGCCGCCGGACCCGCTCAAGGTGCGCGGAAACAGGAGGCCGTGACAGCCGAGATCGCGGTAGGTGACGGCATGCCCGCCTTACTTTATGGCGCGAAGGTGAATGAAAGCTGAATTGTCAGCGCATCATGGATGCCTCACTCCGCTCTGTCGTCATATCTCACATAATTCAATGCAGAACGCTGATTTATGGCTATATGAGGCAAGCTTTCGAGGAATCACATGAAGCGTTGGATCGGCGTCGGGCTGGCGCTGCTCCTCGGCGCCGCCGTAGTGGCGGCGGTCGTGGTGGGCAACCGTGGCGGCGCGGAGACGCGGGAGCTCACCCTGGTGCGCGGGGTGATCGGATCGGAGAAGAAGCCGTTCTTCGACGATCGGCGAGTGCGGGCGGTCTTCGCCGAACACGGCCTCCGGGTGGAGGTCGACACCGCCGGATCACGCCAGATCGCCGCCTCGGTGGATCTCAGGAAGTACGGATTCGCGTTCCCGTCCAGCGCTCCGGCGGCCGAGAAGATCAAGCGTGACCGGGGCGCCACCCACACGTTCGCGCCGTTCTCCTCTCCCATGGCGATCGCCACCTTCGAGCCGATCGCGGACGTGCTCACCAAGGCGGGCGTCGTGCGGGACTCCGGCCAGGGTTACCGGGTGCTCGATATCAAGAAATATCTGGATCTGGTGGTCAAGGGCACCCGGTGGGACAGGCTGCCGGGCAACACCGCCTACCCGGCGCGCAAGCGCGTCCTGCTCACCACCACCGACATCCGCACCTCCAACTCCGCGGCGATGTACCTCTCGATCGCCGGCTACGTGGCCAACGGCGACGACGTGATCACCTCAAGCGCGCAGGGCACCGAGGTCGCCGGAGCCGTCGCTCCCCTCTTCCTCGACCAGGGGTACTCCGAGACCTCCACCGAGGCTCCGTTCGAGGACTACCTGGCCCTGGGGATGGGGAAGACGCCCATGGTCATGATCTACGAGGCGCAGTACGCCTCGCACCTCTTCGCGCGGGACGGCTTGATCCGCCCCGACATGCGGCTGCTCTACCCCTCGCCCACGGTCCTCAGCAAGCACACCCTCGTGCCGTTCGACGCGCGGGGCACCGAGGTCGGCCGGCTCCTGCAGGAGGACCCGGAACTCGGGCGCCTCGCGGCCCTGTACGGCTTCCGCACCGCCGGTGCCAAGGCGTTCGACGACCTGGTGGCCACGACCGGGGCTCCGCTGCCGGCCGGCCTGATCGACGTGGTCGAGCCGCCCGACTACGAACGGCTGGAGGGCATGATCACCGCGATCGACGGGCTCTACCGATCCGGCGTGGTCCCCTCACCCACCCCCTGACCTCGCCTTCCCACCGCTTCGAGGAGAGACCACCGTGAGCGATCTCGTGCTCAGCCCGCCGGAACCCGTGGCCAAGGTGCCCGTGGATAAGGCGGCCACCATGCTGCCGGTCCCGGAGGGGCGAGACGCCGAACTGGCGGAGAAGGCGGGTGACTTCGCCGAGGAGCTGAGCGGCCTGGACCCGCGGTCGCCGGAGTTCACCCGCAAGGTGCACGACATCACCTCCATGGGCGACTCGGAGATCCGAGCCTCCTCCCAGGTGGCGAACCGCATGCTGAAGCGTCCGGTGGCCACGCTGGCCTCCGCCAGGGGCGAGGGCAAGGACGCGCAGGCGGCGGTGGCCGGGCAGCTGACCGCGCTGCGCCGGACGATCGTCGACCTCGACCCCAAGCAGGCGTCCAGTCCGGGCAGGAAGCTGCTGGGACTGATCCCGTTCGGCGATAAGCTGCGCGACTATTTCGCGAAATATCAGTCGGCACAGCGGCACATCGACGACATCATCCGCGCCCTCAGGTCCGGACAGGACGAGCTGCGTAAGGACAACGCGGCCATCGAGGGAGAGAAGGCCGACCTGTGGGAGTCGATGAAGCGCCTGCAGGAGTACGCCCTGCTCGCCGCCGCCCTCGACGCCGCGGTGGAAGACAAGATCATGCATGTCGAGGCGGCCGCCCCGGAGAAGGCCACCGCCCTCCGCTCGGACGCGTTGTTCGGCATCCGGCAGAAGCACCAGGACCTGCTGACCCAGCTCGCGGTGTCCGCCCAGGGTTACCTCGCGCTGGATCTGATCCGCAGGAACAACCTCGAACTGATCAAGGGCGTGGACCGGGCGACCACGACGACGATCGCGGCGCTGCGCACAGCCGTGACCGTGGCGCAGGCTCTCGCCAACCAGAAGCTGGTGCTCGACCAGATCACGGCGCTGAACGCCACCACCTCCGACCTGATCGTGGCGACCAGCGAGATGCTGCGCACGCAGGCGGCCGACATCCAGACCCAGGCGGCATCCACCGCGGTCGACATGGACGCGCTACGCAGGGCGTTCGACAACATCTACTCCACCATGGACATGATCGACACGTTCAAGGCCAAGGCCGTGGAGAACATGGCGATCACCGTGGACAGCCTGACCGTCGAACTCGACCACGCGCGCACCTACCTGGAACGCTCCCGGCACGACGGCGAAGGGGCGCTCCCGCGATGAGGGCACGAACGGGTTCTCGTCCGATCAGGCGGGCACTGGCCGCGCTGACCCTGCTGACGGCATCGGCCGCGTGCGGCGGGACCGACGCGCCGGCCACCCCCGTGGACGGTCCCGACGTGCTCCGCGTCCTCGCGGGAAGCGAGATCGGCGACCTGGAACCGCTGCTCAGACGGGCCCAGGACGCGATCGGCGTGCGGATCGCGCTGTCGTACGCCGGAACACTCGACGGAGCCGACCAGGTGGCGAGCGGCGGCGCGGACGGGCAGTACGACGCGACGTGGTTCTCCTCCAATCGCTACCTGTCACTGATCGACGGGGCGACCGCGCGGCTCTCGACCCAGACCAAGGTCATGGTCTCGCCCGTGCTGCTCGGGCTGAAGGCCTCCAAGGCCCGCGAGCTCGGCTGGGACCGCAAACCCGTGACCTGGAGCGACATCGCCTCAGCCGCACGCGCCCACGAGTTCACCTTCGGTATGACCAGCCCAGCGGCGTCCAACTCCGGATTCTCCGCGCTGGTCGGTGTGACGGCGGCGCTCTCCGACGCCGGAGAGGCGGTGGACAAGGCCCAGATCGACGCGGCGACGCCCAGGCTGAAGGAGTTCTTCTCGGCGCAGACGCTCACCTCCGGCTCCTCGGGCTGGCTCGCGGACGCGTACGTCAGGCAGGGCGAGGTGGACGGGCTCGTCAACTACGAGTCCGTGCTGCTGGGGCTCAACGCCTCCGGCAGGCTCCCCGAGCCACTCACGCTGATCTACCCGAGCGACGGGGTGGTGACGGCCGACTACCCGCTCACGCTGCTGAGCTCCGCGACACCGGACAAGAGGGAGCTGTACGGGAAGCTCGCCGCCTGGCTGCGCACCCCGGAGATCCAGCGGGAGGTCATGACCACGACCCACCGCCGGCCGATCGTCCCCGCGGTCAGGCCGAACCGGCGTTTCGGGTCCGCCTCGCTGGTGGAGCTGCCCTTCCCCAACCGGCGCGACGCGGCCGACGAGCTGATCGGCGTCTACCTCAACCAGGTGCGCAGGCCGTCGCGGACGCTGTTCGTGCTGGACACCTCCGGTTCGATGGAGGGCGAGCGGATCGACGCGCTCAAGCAGGCGCTGACCGCCCTGTCCGGCGCCGACACCTCCGTCAGCGGGTCGTTCTCGCGCTTCCGCGACCGCGAGACGGTCACGATGATCCCGTTCAACACGACCCCCGGCACCCCGCGGACCTTCACGCTGCCCGACCGGAACCCCGAACCGGTACTCCAGCAGATCCGCGCGTACAGCGAGGCGTTGCGGGCGCACGACGGTACGGCGATCTTCGACAGCCTGCGGGCCGCCTACCAGGAGGCCGGGTCGTCGGCATCGGGGGACTTCACCTCGATCGTGCTGATGACGGACGGCGAGAACACCGACGGCGGCTCGTACCACGACTTCGCCGGCTACTACGCGTCACTGCCCGTGAGGTTCCGGACGTTCGTCGTGCTCTTCGGCGACAGCGACGTCAACGAGATGAAGCAGATCGCCCAGCTCACCGGTGGGGCGACCTTCGACGCCCGGAAGGGTTCGCTGGCCGCGGCTTTCAAGGAGATCCGTGGCTACCAGTAGTCCCGGCGGCCGGATCCTCGCCTACGCCGGGTCGACCAGGAACATCGCCGGGTGCGCCCTGGCACTCGTCGGGGTGGCCCTGGTCTTCCTCGACGTCGCCGGGTCGTTCTGGCCCGTCGTGGTCGCCGGTCTGTACGGCGTCGGGGCGCTGCTGGCCCCGGCGGACCGGGTACGTCTCACGATCTCACACGCGGAGGTGGAGTCCCGGCGGCTCCACGCCGACCTGGACACCCTGCTGACCAAGATCGGCGGGAACCGGTTCCCCGACGACGTGGTGGCGAGGGTCGGCGTGCTGGCCGAGGTGGTGCGCGACATCCTCCGGCGGGCGGACGCGCTCACCTCCGCACCCGACCACCTGCACATCGTGTCGCAGACGATCAGGGACTACCTGCCGTCCAGCCTGGAGGCGTACGCGAACCTGCCCCGCTCGTACGCGCTCACCCGGCGCGGCGAGCGGGAGCGCAGCGCCCACGAGGAACTGCTCGCCCAGCTCGACCTGCTGGACACCCAGCTGCGCAGGGTGGCCGAGTCGGTCTACCGAGGCGACGAGCAGGCCCTGCGCGACCAGGGCAGGTTCCTCCAGGACCGGTTCGGCGGCTCCGGCCTGGACCTCTGACCGCCCGACGTCTCCGGTGGCACGAAAGGCGAGCGGCGGACAGGCCGTCACGGGCACCTCGTGAGAGATCTTCGTGTGGGTTCAGCGTGATCCGGCGGGAACCCCGGGCGTTCACGCCCGGGAGGAAACGACAGCGCGGCAGGGGCCACCGAGATCCGAGCGATGCGGTGACCGGTAGGCCGTCGAGCGGTTCAGCGGCCGCGGAGCAGGCTCTCGGTGTAGGCGGCCAGGCGGGCGGCGGCGTCGGGGTCGAGGGTCTTCAGGGACTTCTCGACCGGCTTGCCCCGGTCGATCGCGCAAAGCGGGTCCGCCGGCGGTCGGTCGATCCACTGGACGATCGGCTGGACCGCGTCGGCCACCGGGCGGGCGAAGAATTTCGCGAGCAGTTCGAGCGATCCCCGGACCACTGGATTCGGGTGGCCGTCGACCCCGCTGCGGGTGAATCCGGGGTGATAGAGAACGTAGCGCGCCTTACTCCCGGCCTGGTTGGCGAACATGACGCCCAGCAGGTCGTTCGCCCGGCCGGCTTGAAGCTGGGCACGCACCTGGCCGTAGCGGCGCGTCAGTTGGGGATCGTCCCAGTGGATCCGGCCCGCGGTGTTTCCGACACCGGCGACGTTGATGATCACTGGGTCGGGGCCGGCGTCGAGCAGCGGGCGCAATCGGTGACTGAGCAGATAGCGGCTCAGGTAGTACAGGGCGAAGGTGGACTCCAAGCCATCCGCGGTCTCCTTGCGCTTCGGGTTCACCCGGTTGGCGAACAGCGCCAGCGCATCGACGGTGTCGTGTTCCTCGCCGATGTGAGCGATCACCCGCTCGACCTCGGCGATCGAGGACAGGTCCGCCCGCAGGAACCGCAGGTTCGGATGCCCGGCCTGGTCGAGCAGAGTACGTCCCTTGGCCTCGTTGCTGCCGATCACGGTGACGTGGTCACCCCTCGAAAGCCGTTCCAGGGCGGTCGCGCGGCCCATACCGTCGGTGCCACCACTGATGATCACGGTCTTCGACGGTTGGCTCGGCACGGTGTCCTCCATAGGCTCGACATCAACTGGTCCATCGTGAGTCGTCCCGCCGCAGACTGAAAGAAGGCAGTTTCATGTCCGGTACGAACACCGGTGTTCCCTCGGTACTCGCCCACGAGCTGCCTCGCCCGGTGCCGGCCGACGAGCTCGCCGCGTGCCCCGTCGGTGATGTGTTCCGGCGCATGGGCGACAAGTGGAGCATGCTGCTGGTGGTCCTGCTCGGGAGGCGCCCGTACCGGTACAACGAGTTGCACCGTGCCATTGAGGGCATCAGCCAGCGCATGCTGACCCGCACGCTGCGCAGCCTGGAAACCGACGGGCTGGTGCGACGCGAGGTGCACCAGACCGTGCCGCCCAGCGTCGAGTACAGCCTGACCCCGCTGGGGCGCACCCTGCTCCAACCACTGTCGGCACTGGCGGACTGGGCGGTGCTCCACGAAGCGGAGATCAACGAGGTCCGATCCCGCCATGTCGGTACATAGGATCTGTCCGAGCTCACGTACGAGGTCAGAGCCGCCGTCGCGGCCAGACTCCTGCACGGCGGCACGACGCGCCGGGCCTCGCCGGGGCCCGGCGCGTCGTGCCGGTCCGGCCGACATTCCGACCTGTCCGAACGAGACGGCCCAGGTCACCCGGGAGTCCCGGCGCGCCCCGTCAGCCTCGCTTCGGAGGGAGCGTGTGCATGGGCGCCGCGATGCGGTTCCACAGGTTGATCTGCGCCACCTGGGCGACCAGGTAGGCGGCCTGCTCAGGCTTGAAGGCAGCGGCCACCGCGTCCCAGACCTCGTCCGACACGCCGTCGGGCCGCTCCGTGGCGGCCTCGGCGTAGGCCAGCGCGGCCCGCTCGGCGTCGGTGTACAGCTCCGACTCCCGCCAGGCGGACAGCTGGTAGATCCGATCCTGCGTCTCACCGAGCCGCAGCGCCTCGTGGATGTGCATGTCGATGCAGAAGAGGCAGCCGTTGAGCTGCGAACCACGGATCTTGACGAGCTCGCGGACCACGGCGTCCAGCGGTCCCTTCGAGATCACCTGCTCCGTGTGGAGGAACGCCTTGTACATCTCGGGCGCCACCTCGGCGATGTTCAAGCGTGACATCGTGCTCCCACCTTTCTCGGTCTCTCTTTCGGTTCTCACCAGGGAGACGAGACGGCACCCGCCGATGTGACGGCCTTTGCCAGAAAAAATCAGCGCGCCGGGCCGACGTGCGAAAGCTTGTCCGGATTGACCACCCGCCGGATCGCCAGGATCCGCCCGTCGACCGCGATGTCGAAGGTATCGACCAGGACGATCCGCCCGTCTCGGTACGCCACCAGCGCGAGCTCCCCACCCACCTCGCGGGGAACGAGCGGGAAGAGCCCCCACCGCCCGGCCACCCGGGACAGCACCATGGCGATCCGCTCACCACCGGAAATGACCTTGCGCGCGGCGGAGACCTTGCCGCCGCCGTCGGTGACGTACACCGCGTCGGGATGCAGGAGTTCGACCAGCCCCTTCAGGTCGCTCGTCTCGTACGCGGCGCGGAACGCCGCGAGCACCCGCTCGCGCTCCGGGCGACTCGCGCGTGGCTGCCGCCGCGTCGCGGCCACCCGGCGCCGCGCCCGCGAGGCGAGCTGGCGGCCGGCGGCGGGGGTGACGCCGAGTACGGAGGCGATGCGGTCGAAAGGCACCTCGAAGACGTCGTGCAGCACGAACGCGACTCGCTCGGGCGGCGTGAGCCGATCCATGACGAGAAGCATCGCCATGCTCACCGACTCGTCGACGAGCACCGGCTCGGCGGCGTCCGGGCCGGTCAGCAACGGCTCGGGCAGCCACGGACCGACGTACGTCTCACGCCGCACCCGTGCCGACCGGAGGATGTCGTAGGACCTGCGGGCGGCGACCGTCACCAGCCAGGCCCGCAGATCCTCGACCCCGGACAGGTCGGCGCCGGCCGCGCGCAGCCAGACGTCCTGCGCCACGTCCTCGGCGTCGCCGACGCTGCCGAGCAGCCGATAAGCCGCCCCGAAAACCGCCGGCCGGTGCTCGGCCCACTCCTCCTCGGTCACACGCGGACGCTACAAGCAGCGTGGCACGGGACGGACACCGACCCGCGTATCCGTTCCTCCCAGGCCCCGAGGCGGTCACCCGAAGTGGTTCACCTGCGGCCTCGTCGGGTGAGCGCGTTGCCGGCCGCGCCTATCGCGAAGCCGAGGACGATCATTAGGGCGTAGCTGTAGATCTCGTAGCCTTCGGGAGCGAGGAACCGGAGGAAGCCCATGAAATGGATCCAGCCGAACCACTCGTGCAGCAGGCCGCTCGCGCCACCGGCGACCAGGATGAAGCAGAGCAGACCCGACAGGCCGGCCAGGGGGGACTTCGAGTTGGTGGAGGTCATGGCTCCACGGTAGGCAGGTGACGCCCGGCGCGGAATCGGGCTTAGGACGGTCATGCGGCGACCAAAGTCGACCGCCGGCGGCCGAGGGGGGTACTTAAGTTGCCGGTCGCACGGATCCCTGCTCGCGGGTGAGGCCCGGCGCTCCGGAGGTACTGGTCCTGACCACCTTCCACACCGACGGTCGCCCGTCAGGTCCTGAACGTGGCCATCGCCATGTACCGTCCCCTGGTGGCAGGGGGTGGGGCGCCCGGGTTCCACTGAGCGGAAACCCCGGCCCGCTTTCCACAGAGTGAGAACGGGGTCTCGGGATTTCGGGGGCGGGCTCACAGACTGGTGGCCGTGCATCGATTGACCTCTGTACTCGCGTGCTGCGCCGTACTGCTCGCGGCCTGCGGAACCGCGGACGCCGAGCGGCCCGCCGGGGACGCCCTCACCGTCGGGCTCGCCGCGCCGGTGAGCTGCCTCGACCCGCACCAGACCCCGCAGACCTCCAACCTCCAGGTGTCGCGCCAGCTCGTGGACTCGCTCACCGACCAGGACCCGCGCACCGGAGAGATCGTGCCGTGGCTCGCGACGTCATGGAAGGTCGACAAGCAGGCCAAGCGGTTCACCTTCACCCTGCGCGACGGTGCGACGTTCAGCGACGGCGCGCCGCTGGACGCCGCCGCGGTCGTCGCCAACCTCGACGACATCTCCAAGCTCGGCGCGCGGTCCCCGCTCGGCTCGGGCTACCTCGCCGGGTACGCGGGAGCCTCCGCGCCCGACGCGAAGACCGTCGAGGTGCGGTTCGGCGCCCCGAGCGCGCAGTTCCTCCAGGCCACCTCGACAGTGACGCTCGGCATGCTCTCCCCGGGCACGCTCGGGAAGACCCCTGAGCAGCGCTGCGCGGGCGCGCTCGCCGGCTCCGGGCCGTTCGTTCTCGGCCAGGTCGCGCTCAACGAGGAGGTACGGCTCTCCGCGCGCACCGGATACGCCTGGGCGAGCGAGCTGGCCGCCCACCAGGGCGTCCCGCGCGTACGCGCACTGACCTTCGCCATCGTCACCGACCCGAGCGTCAGGCACGGCAGCCTCCTCTCCGGGCAGCTGGACGCCGACCTGCAGGTGCTCCAGCAGGACCAGCGGTCCTTCGGCGAGCGGGGGCCCCGGCTGCTCTCCGCCACCCGGCCCGGCATCGTGTTCACGCTGCTGCCCAACGAGTCGCGGCCCGCGCTGCGCGATCCCGCGGTACGGCGTGCCATCGGCTCCGCCCTCGACCGGTCTCGGTTCGCGCCGCTGCTCGCGGCGGGGGAACGCCCGGCGACCGACGTGCTCGCCACCACCACGCCCGGCTACGCCGACCGCTCCGCTGACCTGGCGTTCGCGCCCGACGAGACGGCCCGGCTGCTCGACGAGGCCGGCTGGCGGCGCGGTCTGGACGGCGTGCGCGTCATGGGATCGCAGCGGCTGTCGTTCGACCTGGTCTACTCGGCCAACGAACCTTACGGCTCGGTGTACCAGCTCATGGCCCAGCAGCTCGCCGAGGTCGGGATCGAGTTGCGTCCGACGCCGCTCGACGACGCCACCAACAGCGCGCGGCAGGGCTCGGGCGACTACGACTTCGTCTCCTGGGCAGTGACCAGAGGCGATCCCGCGGTCCTCGCCAGCGTGTACCCGGTGGAGAGCGCGAACCCGCTGCGGCGCACTCAGCCGGACAAAGTGGACAGCACGATCGCCCGGATCGCCACGGTGCTCGATCCCGCCGAGCGCGCCGGCGCCGTGGAGACCGCGGCGAAGGCGATCCTTTCCGGCGGCCACGGCATCCCGCTCTTCGAGCAGGCGTCGTCGGTGGGGCTCGCGGAGCGGGTGACAGGGGTCCGCCTCGACGCGTCGGGGCGGCCGATCTTCCAGGACGCGGAGGTACGCGCATGACATGGAACGACTTCGCCGGAGGCCGCGCGGTGGATCCCGTGACCTTCGTCGCCGCCGCGAGCACGCTGCTGGAGTCGGCGGTCACCGCCGCGGGCGGCGGCGAGGCCACCAGGGCCGACTTCATCGCCGGGCTCCAGGCCGGCCTGAGCACGTCCGGCCCTTACGCGACGCTGCGGCTGGACGCCGGGCTCGCCGACCAGGACGTCAGGGGCGAGCTGCGGGAGAACGCCATCGCGGTGTCCAAGGTGGTCCTGGACCTGGTGAGGACCGTGCCCGGCACGGGAGCGCCCGGCCCGTCGGACATCCACAGCAGTTGCGTGGGATACACCTGGATTCCACCGGTGGTCGAACGGCTCATCGCCGGTCCCGGCCTGCACGCCGCGCGCAACCTCTACAACGAGTGGCTGTGGCAGCTCGTGCTGCTGCGGGACGCCCTCATCCCGTTCACCGACCCGTCGCGGGTGCGGGTGCTCGCCGACACCGACGGTCTGACCAGGCTCCAGGACGCCCGCGACTGGTTCGCCGTCCAGGTGATGACCCGGCGGATCGCCCACGCGGCGATCGTACGGTTCGCCGCCGAGGCCGTGACGGGCGGGTACGCCGAGGGGGCCTACGGGTTCCAGCACGGGGGCGCGGTGGTCCTGCCGCCGGTGGCCCTCGACGGCGAACTACTCGGCCCGGCGTACCTGCTGAGCCGGCACGAGGGGACGCTGGTCGCCGAGGACACCGCGTACTTCGTCCAGGGGCAGGAGGACGGGGAGTCCGCGGGCACGCTGTCCGCCCCGGCGCGCGTGATCGGCGACGTCGAGGTGGTCAGCCTGACCGACCGGCTGGTGCCCGGCCCGCCCGGTCCCGGTGCGACCCGTACGCTCAGCCTGGTGGTGGGCTTCGACGGCCACGAGTGGACGGCCGACCTCGGGCGCGCGCTGCGCGGCCACCGCTACGCCGCCCGCCCGGCCGCCTCGGAAGACCCGCCGGCCACGGCCACGGCGATCGACGCCTGGTCGGGGTGCGCGGTGCTGCGGCAGGACGGGGAGGTGGCGGTGCCCGAGGGCGGCGTCATCCCGACCGGGGGGCAGCGCGCGCTGACCCTCACGCTGCTCGGCAGGCTACGGCCGGGCAACGTGGTGCTCTACACCGGCCAGGAGGTCGGCGGGCAGCGGATCCTCCTGGACATCCGGAGCTGAGATGACCCGGTTCGTGGCGCGGCGCCTCACGCAGGCGGTGGCCGTGGTGCTGACGGCCTACACGCTCACCTTCGCGGCCTTCAACGTCCTGCCCGCCGATCCCGTGCGGATCATGATGGGGCCGGAGAACGGGGGGGACGAGGCTCGGGTGGCCGCGCTGCGGGCCGAGTACGGCTTGGACCGCCCGGCGGTCGAGCGCTATCTCGACGGGTTGCTCGACACCCTGCGCGGCGACTTTGGCACGTCGTTCCAGACCGGGCGGAACGTCGGCGCGACGATCGCCGAGGCAGCGCCGCGCACCCTCGCGCTGGCGGGCGGTGCGCTGCTGGTGGCGCTCCCGCTCGGTTTCCTGATCGCCTGGTCGGCCGCGCACACCCGGCACATGTGGCTGCGCCGCCTGCTCGGCGCACTGCCCGGCCTGTCGCTGTCCGTCCCGACCTTCTGGCTCGGGCTGGTGCTGTTGCAGGCGTTCTCGTTCGGGCTGCCGCTGTTCCCCGCCAGGGCCGAGGACGGGCTCGCCGGTCTGGTGCTGCCGGCTGTGACGCTGGCGGTGCCGTCGTCGGCTTTCGTGGCGCAGGTTCTTCTTGAACGGCTGACCGTGGAGATGCGGCAGCCGTACGTCGACACCGCGCGAGCCAAGGGCGCGTCGCGGGCGCGGGCGGTGACGGCGCACGCGCTGCGCAACGCCGCCATGCCCGCGCTGACGATGATCGCGCTGCTGGCCGGCTGGCTGGTGTCCGGGTCGGTCGTGGTGGAGACGGTCTTCGCGCGCAACGGGCTCGGCCGGCTGATCGAGTCGGCGGTCACGACCCGGGACCTGCCCATGCTGCAGGGCCTGGTCGTGGTGGCCACGGCGGTCGTCACGTTGCTCACGCTCGCGGTGGACATGGCGCATCCGCTGGTGGACCCCCGGCTGCGGGAGCGTGCCGCATGACGTTCGCGAGGCGGCTCGGCGTCGTGCCGTCGGCCCTCGTGCTGCTGGCGGCCATGGCCGCCGCGTTCGCGCCCGCCCTGTTCTCCGCCGCCGACCCGCTGCGCGGTGATCTCACGGAACGGCTGCTGCCCCCGGGAGCCGCGCATCTGTTCGGCACGGACGAGCTGGGCAGGGACGTGTTCGCAAGAGTCGTGCACGGATCCGCCCCCTCGCTGCAGGCCGCCGTCATCGCGGTGGGCATCGCCGTCCTGGCCGGCTCGACGATCGGGTTGGTGGCGGGAACCGCGCGGGGGTGGTTGGACGACCTGGTCATGCGCGGGGTGGAGGTGCTGCTCGCCGTACCGTCGTTCCTGCTGATCCTCGTGATCGTGGCGGTGCTCGGGCCAGGGACGCGCGAGGTGGCCGTCGCGGTCGGCGTGTCGGCCGCGGCGGTGTTCTCCCGGATCATGCGCGCCGAGGTCATCAGGGTCCGCGGGTCCGGGTACGTCGAGGCCGCCGCGGTGTGCGGGACCGGGCGTCCCACCGTGCTGCTGACCCACGTCCTGCCCAACGCCGCGGGGCCGCTCACCGCGCTGGCGACGCTCGAACTGGGCAACGCCATCCTCACCGTCGCCGCCGTGAGCTTCCTCGGCTTCGGGGCCCCGCCGCCGGCGCCCGAGTGGGGCTCGCTGATCGCCGCGGGGCGCCCGTTCCTCGCCTCGGCATGGTGGCTGACGACCGTGCCCGGTCTCGTCATCGTCGCCGTGGTGCTCGCGGTCAACCACCTTGGACACGTGCTGCGCACGCGATCGGAGAGACGATGACACCCCTGCTGGCCGTACGCGGCCTGACCGTCCGCTACGGGCCGTCCGGGCGCGGCCGACCGGCCGTGGACCGCGCCGATCTGACGGTGGAGGCCGGGCAGATCGTGGCGGTGGTCGGCGAGTCGGGGTCGGGCAAGTCCACGCTCGCGCACGCGCTGGCCGGCCTGCTGCCGGACACGGCCAGAGTGACCGGCGGCGGGGTCACCTTCGGCGGCGAGCGGGTGGACGGCCTGCGAGAGCGGGCATGGCGGCGGCTGCGCGGACGGCGGATCGCGTTCGTGCCCCAGGACCCGGGGACCGCGCTCAACCCGCTGATGACCGTGCGCGCTCAACTCGCCGAGGCCCTGCGGCTGACCGGCATCCCTCGGCCCGGCGAGGCCGCCTTTGAGGACGCGCTCGGCCGCGTGGGCATCCCCGACCCGGCGGCGGTGCTCGACCGCCACCCGCACCAGCTCTCCGGCGGCTTCCGGCAGCGGGTGCTGCTGGGCATGGCGCTCGCCGGACGGCCCGCACTACTGATCGCCGACGAGCCGACCTCCGCGCTCGACACCACCGTGCAGAAGACCGTGCTCGATCTCATTCAGAAGGTCGCGGCCAGGGACGGCACCAGCATTCTCCTGATCACCCACGACCTCGGCGTCGCTGCGGACCGCGCGGACCGCGTGGCTGTCATGAGCGAGGGCCGTGTCGTGGAGGAAGGCCCGGCGGGGCGGGTGCTCTGCAGTCCGGAGGCCGCCTACACCCGGCTGCTGCTCGACTCGGCCCCCCGGCCGCTGACCGGGCCCGCGCCGACCGTGGGAGACCCGCTGCTCGCGGTCCACGACCTGCGCAAGGTGTATCCGGGCGGCACGGTCGCGGTCGAGGGTGCCTCGTTCACGCTGGACCGGGCGGGCACGCTCGGGCTGGTCGGCGCGTCCGGGTCGGGCAAGTCGACCATCGCCCGCATGATCACCGGGCTCGTCGAGCCGACGGGCGGGAGTGTACTGCTGGACGGCGCGCCCGTCGGGGCCGGACGGGTGCAGTTCGTCGCGCAGAACCCGTACGCGTCGCTCGACCCGCTGATGAGCGTGGGCCGGATCATCGCGGAACCGCTGCGTGCGCTGCGCGCGGGCACCCGGGCGGAGCGCCGGGAACGGGTGCGACGCCTGCTGGAGGATGTCGCCCTGCCCTCCGAGGTCGTCCGGCGGCGGCCATCGGCGCTCTCCGGCGGGCAGCGCCAGCGTGTCGCCATCGCCCGCGCGCTGGCGCCGTCGCCCGACCTGATCGTGCTCGACGAGCCGGTGTCCGCCCTGGACGCGGTGACACAGGCCCAGATCCTCGCACTGCTGCGCCGGCTCCAGGACAAGCACGGGATGGCCTATCTGCTCATCTCGCACGACCTCGCCGTGGTGGCCGCCGCCGCGGGGCGGCTCGCGGTGATGCGGGACGGCAGGATCATCGAGTCCGGCCCGACCGCCGGTGTGCTCGCCGGCCCCGAGGCGCCGTTCACCCGCGAGCTGCTGGCCGCCGTCCCGGGTGGGCCGCCGGTGGGCCGCACCTCGGCGTGATCGGCGTGATCGGCATGGTCGTCACCGTCGTGCCGGGGCGTGGTGGACGATGTCCGCCACCTCGGCCGGGGCGCCGGCGAAGACGGCGTGCCCCGCGTCGAGGGTCGCCTGGGCGAACGCGGTCGCGGGGGCCAGCTCGTCGGCGTGCCGGATCATCACGTCCTGGAGCGCGACGGGCAGCGCGCGGTCACGGGTGGTGCGGATGTAGGTCCGGGGCACGGTCCCCCAGCGCTCGGCCGTGGCCCCGGTCGGGGTGGTGAGGAACGCCATCGGCTGATCAGGGGTGAGGGAGGCGGCCATGGCCAGGAAGCCTGGGCGGTCCAGGTCGCTGAAGTAGGCCGCGTGCAGTTCGTCCTGGTAGGCGGGGTCGGTGCTGCGCGGGTCGATCCGCACCGCGCCGATGGCCGCGGGATCGCCCAGGTAGAGCCCGCCGCCGAGCGCGGTCCGCGCCTCCGGCAGGGCCAGGTACGCGCCCGCGGGACCCAGCGAGGTGGGGACGAACGCGGTGACGTATACCAGCCCGGCCACCAGCTCGGGGGCCAGTTCGGCGACCCGGGTGGCCACCGTCCCGCCCATGCTGTGCGCGACCACGACCGGCGGGGCGGCGAACGGGCGCAGCGTGGCCACCACGTCCGCCGCCACGTCGTCGAGGCTCAGGCCCGCGAGCGGGGACACCTCCGTGCGCAGCGCGGCGACGTCCCTGGTGAGATAGCTCGCCGGGAAGCGGGCCCGGGTGCCGTGGCCCATCAGGTCGAGCACCAGGACGCGGTAGCCCCTGGCGGTCAGCGCCCCGGCGAGAGCCACGAGGTGCCCGGCCCCGTGCCAGGCCCCGTGGATCAGCACCACGTCACTCGTGCCGGTCACGCGACTCGACCTCCTGCCACGTCTCCGCCAGCAGCCGCGCCAGCTCGGCGGGGCGCTCCTCGGGCACGTAGTGTCCGCACTCTTCCACCCAGCGCGCCGACACGTCCGCCACGGCCTCCTGGACCGTGTCCAGCCAGCCGAGCCCCACGCCGTGCCGCGCGCCCACCACCAGCGCGGGCATCCGCAGCGGCCCGGCGGCGCACAGCTCCCGGTTGTCGGCGATATCCATCGGCAGTGCCCGATAGTAGGCCATTGTGGCGCGCACCGCTCCGGGAGCGGCCAAAGCACGCGTGTAGACGTCCATGGCCGCGTCGTCGATCGCCCCGGTCACGTACAGGCCCACCGTGTCGCGGCGGAACATGAACTCCAGATAGCCGCGCTCGCGACCGGCGAGCAGGAATTCCGGCAGGTCGGGCACCATGTTGAAGCCGAAGTGCCAGGACCCGCCGGTCAGCGGGTTCGCCGCCGCGAGGCTCTCGCCGAGCCCGGGGATGCCCGCCTCGACGAACGTCAGGCTGCGCACCGACTCCGGATACAGCGCGGCGAGCGGGTAGGCGACCTGGCCGCCGACGTCGTGGCCGACGAGGTGGTAGCGGGTCAGCCCGAGGGCGGCCATGAGCCGGGCCAGAGTGCTCGCCACCGTGCGCTTGTCGTACCCGCCGTCCGGCCGCGAACCGGCCCCGAAGCCGGGCAGGTCGGGGGCCACGACGGTGTACCGGTCGGCGAGTAGCGGCACCACCTCGCGCCACGCGTGGGCGGTCTGCGGCCACCCGTGAAGGAGCAGCGCCGCGGGTCCTTGCCCCGCGACCACGCAGTTGATCACGTAGCCCGGGAGCCGGACGCGTATCGGGGACAGCCCTCTTGTCATGGCGACCATGGTGCCGGACCGAGGCCCGCCCGGCGTGGGCGCGTTTCCGCCCAGCGGGAACGCGGCGTTGGGGGCTGGGACCGCAGGTTCCTACGGTCGTACCGCCGGTGTCACCGCTGCTGGGAGGCTACATGATCGACTCGATGAAAGTGCTGAGTTTTTCGCACTTCGTACAGGGGCCCGCGGCCTCGCAGTACCTGGCCGACCTCGGCGCCGACGTCGTCAAGGTCGAGCCGCCCGGCGGGTCGTGGGAGCGCAGGATCGGCAGCGCGGGGATCCGGGTCGCCGGGCGCAGCGTGACGTTCCTGTCGGTCAACCGGAACAAGCGCTCGATCGCCGTCGACCTCAAGCACCCCGACGCCCGCACCGTGCTCCGCCCGCTCATCGAGCAGGCCGACGTGCTGCTGGAGAACTATCGAGGCGGCGCTCTGGAGAAGCTCGGCCTCGGGTACGAGGCGGTGCGCGCGATCAAGCCGGACATCGTCTACGCCTCGGCCAGCGGCTGGGGCTCTCGAGGCCCGATGGCCGGGCGGCCGGGGGTGGACCTGCTCGTACAGGCGCGCACCGGGCTGGTGGACGTCACCGGCGACCGTCCCACCGCGGCCGGCACGCCCGTCGTGGACCAGCACGGCGCGGCGCTGCTCGCGATGGGCGTGCTGGCCGCCTACGCGCGCAGACTGACCACCGGCGAGGGCACGCGGGTCGAGTCAAGTCTGCTCGGCGCGGGGCTCGACCTGCAGGCGGAATCGCTCGCGCTGTACTACTCCGGCCGCAGGACCGAGACGGACGTCCGCCGCCCCGCCGAGCTGGCATGCTGGTCGATCGACGCCCCCTACGGCGTGTACCGGCTGCTGGACGCGTCGATGGTGATCGCGCTGAACGGGTCGGAGGGCGGTCTCGGCGACGCGCTCGGCTCCCCCGCGTTGGCCGGTTACGACCAAGGGGCCAGGCGAGCCAAGCGGGAGGAGTACACCGCGGCGCTGGCAGGCGTGCTCGCCGGGATGACCTACGCGGAGGTCGCCTCCCGGCTGGAGCCGCGCGGGTTCTGGTTCGAGCGGGTGGCCACCTACGACGATGTGCGTGACGACCCCCAGGTGGCCGCGGAAGAGCTGCTCGCGGAATTCCCGGTGGGCGAGGAGCGGGCGACCGTGCTGCGGCACCCGGTCCGCTACGACGGCGAGTTGCCCGGCCTGCGCACGGCGCCCCCCGAACTCGGCGCGGACACCGTGGAGGTGCTGCGCGCGGCCGGGTTCTCCGCGGACGAGGTGGACGGCTTCCTGTCCGCGGGTGTGGTGTCCGCCCCCGGAGGCGGGGAGTGAGCGTGCGCGCGCTGGTCTGCGCCCGGCTCGGCGGGCCCGAGGATCTTGAGCTGGCCGACGTGGTGACGCCGGGCCCGGGGCCCGGCGAGGTGGTGGTCGCGGTCAGCCACGTGGGGCTGAACTTCCACGACACACTGATCATCGCGGGCACGCACGTGGTAAGACCTGAGCCGCCTTTCTCCCCCGGCAGCGAGTACGCGGGCACGGTGCTGGCCGTCGGCGAGGGGGTCACGTCCGTACGGATCGGCGACCGCGTGGCGGGCAACGAGGAGTACGGGTGCGCCCGCGACGCCGTACTGGTCAGGGCGGACCGGGTCACCAAAGTGCCTGGCGACGTCACCGACCGGCAGGCCGCGGCGATCCTGGTGGCCTACTCGACCGCCTACCACGCGCTCGTCCAGCGGGCCGGGCTGCGCGCGGGCGAGACGCTCGCCGTGCTCGGCGCCGCGGGCGGGGTCGGCTCCGCCGCCGTGGACGTGGGAAATCTGCTCGGCGCCCGAGTGATCGCGGGCGCCTCCACACCGGAGCGGGCGGAGTCGGCCCGCCGACACGGCGCGCACGAGACCTTCTCCTACGGCGACGCCGTCGACGCCAAGGCCGCGATCAAGGAGCTGACCGGCGGAGCGGGCGCGGACGTGGTGTTCGACCCGGTGGGCGGTGCGGTGGCGGAGGCGGCGGTGCGCGCCGTCGCGTGGGGCGGCCGGTATCTCATAGTCGGGTTCGCCTCCGGCGGCATCCCGCGCGTCGGGCTGAACATCCCGCTGGTCAAGGGCTCCTCGGTGGTCGGGGTGTTCTGGGGCGAGTTCGTCCGGCGGGACCGGGCGGCCCAGGAGCGGAACCTGCGCCAGATCTTCGACTGGGCCGCGGCCGGTCGGCTGCGCCACCACGTGCACGACGTGCTCCCGCTCGACCAGGGGCCGCGTGCCCTGCGCGAGCTGGCCGACGGCCGGGTCCGGGGCAAGCTGCTGCTGCGGGCGGGCGGTCCGACGGGATGACGACCGCCGTCCGGCCGGACCGCAGGGCGAGGATGGCACTGGCGGCGCTGCTCGCGGGCACCCTGCTCGCTCCGCTCAACTCCTCGATGGTCGCGGTGGCGCTCACGCCCATCCAGCACGACCTCGCCCAGCCGCTGGCCACGACGACGTGGGTCGTCACCGTCTTCTACCTGACCGCGTGCGTCTGCCAGCCGGTGCTCGGCCGGGTGGCGGACCGCGTCGGCCCGCGCAGGCTGTTCGCGGCCGGGATGGCGATGGCGGCGGTCGCCTCCGCGGTGGCGGCCACGGCCACGTCGCTGCCGCTGCTCGTGCTGTGCCGGTGCGTGCAGGCCGCCGGCGTCTCGACCGCGTTCCCGTGCGCGATGGTCGTCATCCGGCGGCACGGCGACGCGACGCGGCTGTCCGCCGTCGCGACGGTCAACACGGCCGCAGGAGCGGTCGGCCCGGTGCTCGGCGGGCTGCTGACCTCCTGGGCCGGGTGGCAGGCCATCTTCTGGGTCAACCTGCCGGTCATGCTGGGGGCACTGGTGCTCGCATGGCGCGCGATCGGCCCCGAGGAGCGGCGGGCCGCACGCGGGGGCCTGGTCCGTGCGATCGATCCGGTGGGGGTCGTCCTGTTCGCGGTGGCGGTGGTCGGCCTGCTGGATCTGATGCTCGCCCTCCCGAGGGTCTCGGTTCCCGGCCTGGCCGCCGTGGTCGTCGCCGGGACCGGGTTCCTGTGGTGGGAACGGCGTGCCGCCGAGCCGTTCGTGGACGTCCGCGCGCTCGGCGCGGCCCGCGGGCTGGTGCCGGTGCTCGGCACGTTCGTGCTGTTCAACCTGGCCTACTACGGCGCGTTCTACGGGCTGCCGCCGTGGTTGCAGACCGCACTCGGGTTCGACGCGGCGCACACCGGGCTGCTGATCATGCCGATCGCGGCCACGAGCGTCGTGGCGACCGTGCTCGGCAGTCCCATCATGCGCCGGCTCGGCGTCGGGCGGACCCTGCTGGCCGGCGGCGGGCTGCTGCTGGCCGGGGTCGCCGCGATCACCACGTTCGATACTGCGACGCCCGCATGGGCCATCGTGGTCGACGGCGTGGTGCTCGGCGTGCCGTACGGGCTGTGCAACCTCGGCCTGCAAAGGCTGATGTACGAGCGCGCACCCGCCGGCATGTCCGGTGTGGTCGGCGGCCTGTTCCAGTCGGCCCGCTACGTCGGCGCGATCCTCGCGGTCGGGCTGGTCGGCGCGTTCGCTCCCGGCGACCCCGCCATGCCCACCGAACCGCGCACGCTCGCGGTGGCGATGGCCGTGGTCGCGGCGGCCGTGATCGTCATACTCGCTCATGACCTGCGACGCCCGGAAAGGTACCATCGGTGAACTGGATGGATGAGTTTTCGACGACCGAAACCACGATTATCCCCATGACCGCGCTGCGAGACGCCCGCAAGGCCGGCCGGACGGTGTCCAGCCGGGTCTTCGCCCTGCTCAACGCGTTTTCCCAGGAACGGCCCGCCCTCCGCCTCGTGGAGCTGACCGCCGTCACCGGACTGCCGGTCTCGACCGTGCACCGCATCGCGGCCGAACTGGTCGAGCTGGGGGCGTTGAAGAAGGGGCGCGACGGGACCTACCGGATCGGGCTGCGCATGTGGGAGCTGGGCTCGCTGTGCCCGCAGCCGCGCACGCTGCGGGACGTGTCGCTGCCGTTCATCCATGACCTCTACGAGGCCACAGCGGAGAACATCCACCTGGCGGTGCTCGACGGCGACGAGGTCCTCTACGTCGAGCGCGTGTGGGGACCCCGCTCGGTCGGCGTGGCCAGCCGCGTCGGCGGGCGCCAGCCGCTGCACGTCACGGGGGTCGGCAAGGTGCTGCTGGCCTACGCGCCGCGCGAGCTGCGGCAGGCCGTGCTCGCGGCCGGGCTGAAGCGCTACACGCCGCACACGATCGTCATGCCCGGCCTGCTGATGCGGGCGCTGCAGGAAATCCGCGAGACCGGCATCGCCCGATGCGCCGAGGAGCTGGCGCTGGGCACGGCCTCCGTGGCGGCCCCCATCCACGGGCCCGACGGCCGGGTCGTGGCCGCGCTCTCCGTCGTCTCGCACACCGTCACCCACGCGCGGTCGCTGGCAGCGGTGGAGCCCGCGCTACGGTTGGCGGCGAAGTCGATCTCCCGCGAGCTGGCCAAGGGCTACACGGGCGGGCCGGAGGCCGACGGCCCGCCCGGCACCGTCACGCCAATCCGGTCAGCAGCGCGGTAGCCGTCCCCGCCCGGACGGTCGCCGCGTCCCTGGGTGCAAGCCTGAGCGCCGCGACCGTGCCGAGCGGGTCGGTGTCGGCGAGTTCGAAGGGGTAGTCCGTACCGACGAGCACGTGGTCCACGCCGAAGTCCTCGACGAGCCGCCGCAGCAGCGGGGTGGAGAAGGTGGCGGTGTCGTAGTAGAGGCGGCGCAGATAGTCGCTCGGCGGGCGCGGCGTGGTGCGGGCGACCGGCTTGCGCGACCAGCCGAGGTCCAGCCTGCCGAGCAGGGACGGTAGGCACCCGCCGCCGTGCGCGAGGCACAGCCGCAGGTCGTGCCGTTCCAGGACGCCGCCGAGCACGAGCCGCGAGACGGCGAGCGCGGTCTCCATCGGGTAGCCCGCCAGCTGGGGCAGCCAGTAGTCAGCGAGCCGCGGGCCGCCGGGGACGCTGTTGGGGTGCAGGAAGACGAACGCCCGGCGCTCCGCGAGAAACTCCCACAGCGGCTCGTGCACGGGATCGTCCAGCTCCCTGCCGAGGCCACGGGTGCCGATGGCGATGCCCGCGCACCCCAGCTCGTCCAGGCAGCGGCGGGCCTCGTCCGGCGCGGCAGGCGTGCCGAGCGGTACGTACCCGAGCGGGTCGAGCACCCCGCGATGTCCGGCGAGGAGGTCGGCGAGCGCGTCGTTGCCTCGGCGGACCACAGCCAGGACGTCCCGCTCTTCGGCGGCGTCGGCGCACGTCACGAACGGCGGCACCGACACGAGCTGGCGGGTGACACTCGTGCGACGCAGGTCTTCCAGCCGCACGGCGACGTCGTACTGGGCGGCCGGCAGCGGGATCGGCGCGCCCTTCGGTATCCCGGACACCAGCGGGTCGATCCTGACCACGCCGGCGGCGAGGTCGGACAGATCGGCCAGGCCGCGGCCGGACAGCCAGGTCAGCAAGGGCGTCGGCAGCGCATGGGCGTGCACGTCGATCACCGGACCGGGCACCGGCGTGATGTCGCTCATCCGGCCACCTCGGCGAGCCGGGCGCGGTCGAGCCGGCCCATGACGTCGCGGAGCAGCCGCTCGGCCGGGACGACGGCGTCGATCGTGACGGGGGCGTCGCGCAGCGCGTCGCGCACGGCCTTCTCCACCGTTTCCCTCGACAGCGTGTCCAGCGACACCGTGTCCAGCGACGCGACGCCCTCGACGAGAACGGCGACGCTCGCGGGGCCGGTCGGGACGACCGCCACCGGATGCCCGGTGTGCCGCGACACGACGGCCTCCAGGTCGCTCGGGCACACGTAGGCGTCTCCGATCCGCAGCACGTCCTGGACGCGGTTCACATAGTGCAGGCAGCCGTCGACGTCGCGCCGGCAGACGTCGCCGGTGCGCAGCCACCCGTCCTCGACCGACATGCCCGCGGGGAAGGCGTAGGCGTGCGCGGTGGTCGGGCCACGCACCCACAGCTCCCCCGCCTGCCCCGCCGGGAGGTCACGGCCGCCGGGACCGCACACACGGACCTCGGTCCCGGGGAACGGCACGCCGAGCGAGGAGCGGAAGCGCGGGTCCAGATGGTCGGCCGGCCGGGTCCACGCGATCGTCTTGGGCACCTCGACCTGGCCGAACACCCCGCACAGCACCTCGCCGAACAGCGCGTGCGCACGGTCGATCTCCTCACCGGTGAACGAGGCCCCGCTGTAGACCACCAACGCCAGGGACGACCAGTCGTACCCGGCGGCACCCGGGTGGGCCAGCAGGGCGCGAAGCGCGGGCGGCATCGCCATCAGCACGGTCGGGCGGTGCGCCGCAGCGGCCTCCAGCAGCGCGTCGGGGCCGGGACGCTCCGGGATGACGAACGTCCCGCCCAGCATCAGCGTCGGCAGCACCATGTTGCCGAAGCCGCCGGACACCGACTCCGGGCACAGCACGCGCGGCCGTTCCGGCCACGGAAGGGTGTCGCGCAGCGCGGTCGCCACCGCGCCCAGCGCGCCGCCGGACAGCTCGACGCCCTTGACCGGCCCGGTGGTGCCGGAGGTGAACGCCAGCCGTACCACCGCGCTCGCGGGCACGGCCGCACGTACGGCCGGCTCCCGCACGGCGGTCAGGTCACGGTCGGTCAGCATGCGGACCTCCGGACGGGCCCGCAGCCACGCGTCCAGGTCCGGGTCGCCCGGCTCGGCGAGCACGGCGTCCGGCGCGACGAGGTCCAGCCGCTCGGCCAGCGCCGCGCCGCGCAGGACCCCCGGCGGCAGGGCAGCGGAGCGGTGACCCGCCACGTAGCAGGCCGCGTTCACCAGCCACTGCAGCGGATCGTTGGGCCGGATCTGCAGCACCGTGTCGCCCGGCCGCAGGCCGGCCCCGGCCAGCGCATCCGCCACGCCCAGCACCAGCCGCTCCGCCTCGCGGTAGGTCACCTCGGCGCTTCCGTGCCGGAACGCGACGTGGCCGGATCGCGCGCGCAACGCGTCGAGCACCAGCCCGCCGATCGCCGTCACAGCCGCTCATCCGGCATGACCGTGCCGCAGGACTTGCAGGTCCTCGCGGCGACGTCGCCGTAGAACCGCTGGTAGGCGCCCGCCACCGGGTCGGTGCGGTAGTCGCTCACGTGGACGGCCTCCTCGTGCAGGAACTCATCGCAGGCGGGACAGAACCAGCGGAAACGGTCCAGCTCGCCCGGCCGCCGCAGCCGTTCGATGACCAGTACGAACGCGTCCGGCGCGAACCTGGGCGAGTGGGCGATGCCGGTCGGCGTGAAAATGGTCCCGCCCTCGGGGATCACCGCGATGTCCGAGCCGCCCTCCGGCTTGCGGTAGTGCAGGTCCATGGAGCCCCGCACCATGAACATCACCTCGTCGCTCGGGTTGAGGTGGAACTCGCTTCGGTATTCGCGGCCACGGGCGAGAAAGGCGAGCGACTCGCTCTCCTGCCACAACACCTTGACCCGCCGACCGCTCTCCTGCAGTTCGCCGGCCGCCTTCCGCAACTCGACGATGGGCATCTGGCTGGGGTGCATTGCTACCTCCTGGTGTGTTGCTCAGCCGAGCAGGCCGGTGTCGTGCACGATCTGGCCGCCGACGACGGTCATCAGGACCTCGGTCGCGCGCAGTTCGTCGTCGGACGCGGTGAGCGGGTCGGCGTCGAGCACGGCCAGGTCGGCGAGCGCGCCCGCGGTGAGCCGGCCCTTCACCTCCTGCTCACCGGTGTGTGCGGCACCGGACGTGGTGTAGAGGCGCAGGGCCTCCGCCCGGGTGACCGCCTGCGCGCCCCCCACGACCTCGCCCGCCGCATCGCGCCTGGTCGTCATGGCGTAGATGTTCTGGAACGGGTCGAGCGCGTTGATCGGATAGTCGGTGCCGGCCGCGACGCCGTCGAGCCCGAGACCGTCCACGAGGTCGCGCAGCGGCACGGCGGCCTCGGTGCGGGCATCGCCGAGGTGGCCGGCGATGGCCGCCCGATTGCGCCACAGGAACGGGATCTGCGCGGCCACCTGGACGCCCAGCGCGCGGGCGCGGGCGATCTGGTCACGCCGGATCAGGCTGGCGTGAATGAGCACGTCCGGCAGGAGGCCCCGGTGCCGGGTGGCCTCATGGACATCGAGCGCGAGGTCGATCGCGGCGTCGCCCACCACGTGCGTGCCGACCGGCCAGCCCGCGCGGTGCGCCGCGTCCACCAGCTCGGCCAGCCGGTCCCGGCCGGCGAACAGCTCGCCGTGGTAGCCGGGACGGGTGAGGTACGGCTCGCGCGTGGCCGCGGTGCCGAGCGTCATGCCACCGTCCACCTGGAGCTTTATACCCCGGGTGAGGTAGTGCTGACCGATGGGCGCGGGCGGGCCGGAGGCCAGCAGCGCCTGCCAGTCCGCGAGCGGGACGGACGGGTTGAGCTCGCCGGTCGGCGTGACCATCGCGGCCACGCGGAGCGTGGAGCGTCCGTCCCTGGCCAGCTCGCGCACCGTCTCGACGTCCGCCGGCCGCAGCGCGCCCGCCACGACGGAGGTGATCCCACGCCGGTTGAGCGCCCGCATGGCGGCGGTGAGCTGGGCAGCCCGCTCCTCGCGGGTCCAATCCGGGACCACCCGCGCGACGGTGTGCATGGCGCCCTCGACCAGCCTGCCGTCGTGCCCGCCGGGGTCGATGCCGGACCGTTCCAGCGCGGCGGTGCTGGCCGTCGCGGCGTGGCCCTCCGGCAGGTACACCGGGCGCCCGCCCGCCGCGCGGTCCAGCTCATACCGGTCGGGCCCGCGGCCCTCGACGAGCTGGAGCGCGGGGTTCCACGGCTGCCCCTGCACCCACGCGCCGGGCTCGCGAGTGGCGGCCAGCGCGGCGATCCGGTCCAGTGCGGCGTCGAGCGTGCGGACGCCCGCGAACGACACGGTGTGCCCGTCCATGCCCGCGTTCTCGAAGTGGCAGTGCGAGTCGACCAGGCCGGGGATCACGGTCCGGCCCGCCAGGTGTACCACCTTGGTGGACGGGCCGGCCAGGCGTGCGACGTCGGCGGCCGGGCCGACCGCGGACACCCGGCCACCGGTGATCGCAACCGCCTCGGCGACCGTGCCGCGCGTGTCCAGCGTGTGCACCCGGCCGCCGAGCAGGACCAGGTCGGTCACCAGGGTCATGGCCGGTTCACGGCAGCGACGCACTCGACCTCGACCTGGACGCCGGTGCGGTGCGGGGTCGCGATGACCGTGGTCCGCGCGGGGAAGTGCGGATTGCCCTCGAAGAACTCGCGGTAGACGGCGTTGAACACCGGGAAGTTCGCCACGTCGCGCACGAAACAGGTGCACTTGAGGATGGTCTCCCGGCTGCCGCCCGCCGCCTCGACGACCGCGACCAGGTTGGCGAGCGTCTGCTTGGCCTGCTCGGCGAAGTCGTCGGAGACGATGGTGCGGGTCTCCGGGTCCAGCGGCCCGGTACCCGAGCAGTAGATGGTGTCGCCGTGCACGATCGCCTGGGACAGCGGCGCGGCCGTCCCCGTGGAAAAGCCCACGGTGGGTGCGTTGCGGGTGCTGACGGGTCGGATGTCGGTCATGACCTGCTCCTTGAGTCGGACGTGCGGTCGCGGTGCGGCGACCCCCGTCACGAGATCTCCATGATGACGGCCTTGGGTTCGGTGAAGAACTCCCGGCTGTACGTTCCGCCCTCGCGGCCGACGCCGGAGTTCTTCGCGCCGCCGAAGGGCGCGCGGAGGTCCCTGACGAAGAAGCAGTTCACCCAGACGGTGCCGACCCGCAGCGCGCGTGCGACGCGGTGGGCGCGGGAGAGGTCCTGGGTGAACAGCATGGCGTTCAGTCCGTAGGGCGTGTCGTTGGCCGCCGCCACCGCGTCCGCCTCGTCGTCGAACGGGAGCACGACCACGACCGGCCCGAAGATCTCCTCCTGGGTGACCCGGTCGCGCTGCCCCGCGCCGACTACCACGGTCGGCCGTACGGACCACCCCTCGCCCACGCCGCCCGTGTGCAGCCGCGCGCCGGCCGCGGTCGCGATGTCGAGGTAACCGGTCACCTTCGTGAAGTGCTCCCACGAGGACAGCGGGCCGATCTGCGTCGCCGGGTCCTTCGGATCGCCGAGCACGAGCGCGTCGGCCGCGGCGGTGAACCTGGCCAGGAACTCCTCGTACACCTCGCGCTGCACGTACAGCCGGCTCCCGGCCAGGCACACCTGCCCGCTGTTGCTGTAGATCGCCTGGATGGACCAGCTGACCGCCTGGTCGAGATCCGCGTCGGCGAAGACGATGTTCGCGCCCTTGCCGCCCATTTCCAGGCTCACCGGGGTGAGGTTGGCCGCCGCGGCCCTGGAGATCAGCCGGCCGGTGGCCGACTCGCCGGTGAAGGTGATCCGGTCGACCAGCGGCGACTCGGTCAGCGCCTGGCCCACCGAGTTCGGCCCGAACCCGTGGACGACGTTGAACACGCCGGGCGGCAGGCCCGCCTCGATCGCCAGCCGGGCCAGGATGGTGGCCGAGGCCGGCGACTGCTCCGCGGGCTTGAGCACGACCGTGTTGCCCCATGCCAGCGCGGGCGCGACCTTCCAGCTCGCCATCATGAGCGGAAAGTTCCACGGTGCGATGGCGGCCGCGACACCCACGGGGTCGTACTGGGTGTAGGCATGGTGCCCGGCCGGCATGGGAAACGTCTCGGCGGGGGTGAGCCGCGCGTGGTCGGCGAAGAACCGGAAGTTCTGCGCCGCGCGGGGGACGTCGTGGCCCGTGGTCTGGGTGATCGGCTTGCCCATGTCCGTGGTGTCGGCCGCCGCCAGCTCGTCGATGTGCTTCTCCAGCAGGTCGGCGAGGCGGTGCAGGATCGCGCCGCGCTCGGCGAAGCTCATCCGCGGCCATGGCCCCTCGTCGAAAGCCGACCGCGCGGCCAGCACGGCGCGCCCCGCGTCATCGGCCGAACCGAGCGCCACCGTGGCCCACGGCTCCCGAGTCCACGGGTCCACGGACTCGAACGTCGTTCCATCGGCCGAGGCAACCTCCTCGCCCGCGATGACATGCCCGAACGATTCCACCCCTGGTCCTCCTCTTTCTCGGTGTGCCGTACACTCTCCGCGTGCCATCAGCGCACGCTCAACGAACGGTTTCCATCCGCCGGGAAACGCGGTCAGCGGCCACGCACCGCGCGCGACCACTCCGCCCACCGCCGCCCGAACTCGGGCGAGCGCGTCGCCCGGATCTGCTCGGTGATCTCCCGGTCCACCGCCTGGGCGAACCCGCCACCGGCCGCCGCGGCGATCAGGCGCTTGGTCGCCCTCGCCGCTTCGGGGGGCGCCGCCGCGAGCTGCTCGGCGCGGCCGAGCGCGTGCGCGAGCGGATCGGCCACGACGACGTCGAACAGGCCGATCCGCACGGCTTCCTCAGCCGCGACCTTGCGCCCGGACAGCGCCAGCTCCGTCGCCCGCGCCGCGCCGACCGCCCGCGCGAGCAGCCACGACACGCCGAAATCGGGGACCAGTGCCATCTTGATGAATGGGCTGGCGAACACCGCGCCGGGCGATCCGATCCGCAGGTCGCACGCGAGGGCGAGGGCCATCCCCGCGCCGACGGCCGCGCCGTCCACGGCGGCGACGGTCGGCGCATGGAACTCCAGCAGCAGTTCGGCGATGGAGAACTCGCGGGTCATGCGCTCCCGCGCCTCCTGCGGCGTCTCGTTTCCCAGGTCGCCGATCGCGTCCAGGTCGCCGCCCGCGCAGAACGCGCCGCCGCGCCCGGTCACCACCAGTGCCCGTACGGCGGCGTCATCGTCCAGCTCGCGCAGCACCGCGGGCAGCCCGTCGAGCAGCGTGCGGTCCAACGCGTTACGGCGGTGCGGCCGGTCCAGTTCCAGCAGCGCGACTCCTGCAGAGGGGAACGTCACCCGCAGTCCACGTACATCCATGGCCCAAGCTGACCGGACGCGGGCTCCGGCCGCCAGGACCGGTTCTCATTGAGCGGAATGCCGCAGGTGGCCGGGCACTGTGCCAACGCGCATGATCGGTGCGCATGGACATCGGGTTTCTGGAGGCTTCATGAACGGGCAGTTGCGCGGCAAGACGGCGATCGTCACCGGGGCGGCGTCGGGCATCGGACGCGCGACCGCCGCGCTGTTCGCCGCCCGCGGCGCGGCGGTACTCGCTGTGGACCTCAATGAGGAGGGCCTGCTGGGGCTGCGGGACGAGGCGGCGGGCGGCGAGGTGGCCGTGCTGGCCGCGGACCTCACCGCGGCAGGCGCGGCGGAGCTGGTCTTCGATCACTGCGCCGAGACCGTCGGCGCGCCGAACGTGCTCGCCAACATCGCGGGCAGGGCCGGGGACCGCCCGGCAGCCGACACCACGGACGAGGACTTCGAGTTCTTCCTGCGCACCAACCTCGGCACGACGTTCGCGCTCAGCCGCCGCGCGGTGATCGCATTCGGCGACGCGGGCGGGGCGATCGTCAACACGTCCTCGGCGTTCGCGCTGACCGGGGTCGCGGGGTCCGCGCCGTACTCGGCGGCCAAGGGCGCGGTCTCCAGCCTCACCCGCCAGATGGCGGCCGACTACGGCCGGCGCGGCATCCGGGTCAACGCGGTGGCGCCGGGCCTGATCGAGACCCCGGCCACCCGCGCGAAGATCGCCGCGGGCGCCTTCGACGACCTGGTGACCCGGTCACGCCCGCTGCCCAGGGTCGGGGAGCCGATCGACGTCGCGCGGGTCGTCGCGTTCCTGGCGTCCGACGAGGCGGCCTTCGTCACCGGCCTCACCATCCCGGTGGACGGCGGCTGGAGCAGCACGCACTTCCGCGACTGACGGCGACGCGAAGCGGGCCGGGGCCGACGTCGGCCCCGGCCCGCTTCGTGCTTTCTACGAGCGCGCCCTGCGCTCCGCGATCGTCTCGCCGTCCGCGGCCCAGTGGGTCGGCGGCAGCTCGCGCACCAGGACCCGCACCGACTCGGACGGGACCCCGAGGCTGCGCACGACCGCGTCGTGCACGGCCGAGATCATCTCGCGCAGCTCGGACTCGGTACGGCCGGTCAGCAGTGAGACGTCGATGATCGGCATGATGGCTTCCCTTCTGGTTGGGATGGGACGGTCAGCTGTCCTGGCGTACGAGGGGTTCCTCGGCCGTGTCACCGGCCAGTCGCACCTCGGCGAGGTCCACGCCCTTGGTCTCCGGCAGGGTGAACGCCAGGATCAGCAGGCCCAGTGCCATGGCGCCGACCGGATACCACAGGGCGGTGGTGATGCTGCCCACTTCGGCCCCGATCGCGACCATCGTCGCCGGCAGCAGCCCGCCGAACATGCCGACGCCGAGCTGGTAAGGGATCGAGAGGGCGGTGGCGCGCACGCGGGTCGGGAACACCTCCGCCATCGCCGTCGCGGCCGGCCCCTGAGCCATCTGCGCGAACGCGACCAGTGCGAGGAGCAGCAGCGCGACGGTGAGGACGGGCCCGTCGAAGAAATCCCCGATGCCGGTGATCTTGATCGTGTTGGCCGATCCGTCGACCGGGTACCCGGCCGCCTTGAGTGCCGCCCGCAGTTCGTCCTTCATCTGCGGACCGCCGAAGACCTCGGTGTCGTTCACGAGGACCTTGGTAGGGCCGATGGTGTCCTGCCGGTCGAAGGTGACCGAGTTGGACTGGAGCACGTTCCGCGCCTGGTCACAGTCGGAGGTGAACGTGGCGGTGCCCGCGGGATTGAACTGGAAGGAACACTCGGCCGGGTCGGCCTGGATGGTGACCGACACCGTCTCCTGCGCCCGCGCGAGCTCCGGGTTCGCCGTCGAGACGATGGCGCCGGTGATGGGGAACACGAGCACCGCGGCCAGCCCGAGCCCGGCGAACAGCACCGGCCGTCGCCCGATCCTGTCGGACACCCAGCAGGCGAGAACGCACAGGAAGAACCCGATCAGCATGATCACCATGAAGATCGCGTTGACCGTGAAAGCGTCGGTCTTGAGGTAGGTCTTCATCGTGGTCACCATGTACACGGTGGACAGGTAGCCGATGAACGACTGCGCCGCGGCCATCACGAACACGATCGCCACCATGCGCACCCGCGCCCGCGAGCCGAACGCCTCGCGCAGCGGCGCCTTGGTCCGGGTGCCCTCCTTCTTCATCTTCAGAAACAGCGGGCTCTCGTTCAGCTTGCTGCGGATCCACACCGAAAGCACGAGCGGTACGACGGAGATGATGAACGGCACCCGCCAGCCCCACTGCTCGAAGGCGTCCGCGCCCACGATGGTCTGCACCAGCAGTTGCACGCCCAGCGACAGGCTGAAGGCGAGCGCCGTGGTGCCGGTCAGCCAGCCGACGAAGAACCCGCGCTGCCGCGCGGGGGCGTACTCGGAGACGTAGGTGACTGCGGCGCCGAACTCGCCGCTGACCGCGAGTCCCTGCAGGATGCGGCAGGTCACCAGCAGGATCGGGGCCAGGATGCCGATCGAGTCCGCGGTGGGCAGCAGGCCGACGGCGACCGTCGAGACGCCCATCAGCACCAGCGTCATCAGGAACACGACCTTGCGGCCGACCAGGTCGGTGATCCGCGCGAACACCAGCGCGCCGATCGGGCGGACGATGAACCCTGCGGCGAAGGTCAGCAGCGCGAACACGGTCTGCGCCGTCGCGCCGTAGCCGCTGAAGAAGTTGCTGCCGATTACGGGGACGAGTGCCGCGTATAGAAAGAAGTCGTACCATTCAAACGCCGTACCTATGGCCGACGCACCGACTACCTTGAGTTCTTGTTTGTTCATCGGCGGTTTCCTCCAGCCTGAAATGCTTCCCCCCGCCTCGGGGCACGACGACGGGTTGGAGCGACCGTAGGACCGGCAGTGACGGAAGCAACCACCTGATTTCCGGTGTGTGGGAATACCACGGAAGTCGTGCCCGCCACGGTCCACGGTTGGCCACCATGACCGCGAACACGTGGACGGTCGATCGGACCGCCGAGGCGTTGCGCGCGGAGGAGTCGGCCCGTGCCACGCGCCACCCCATCACCGAGGACTGGCTCGACCTCGGCACCGCAGTCCTCGCTCTTCCCAGGGAAATCCCGAAGATCGGGGCGACGGCCAGGTCGGCCGGGAAAGGGCGCGGGTCATGCCCATGGGCGAGCAGGGGCAGGGTCGACCGGTCCCGGCAATGTGGGGGATGTGACCAGCTCAGCTAGCCTAAGGCGCGATGAACCGTTTCACGACGTCGAGAGGTGAGTTCGACCTCACCCGCTTCCCCGAGGATCCCCGCGACCCGTTTCGCGCCTGGGACGCCGCCGACGAGTACCTCCTGCGGCACCTCGACGACGAGCAGACGGACCTGTCGGGCACCGTGGTCGTGCTGGGCGACCGGTGGGGCGCCCTGGTCACCGCGCTCGCCGATCACCGTCCCGTGCAGATCACCGACTCCTTCCTCGGCCGGCAGGCGACCCTGGCGAACCTGGAGCGCAACAAGGTCGCCGGGGAGGCGATACGGCTCCGCACCACCGGGGACGCGCCGCCGGACCGGATCGACGTGCTGCTCGTCCGGGTGCCCAAGAGCCTCGCGCTCCTTGAGGACCAGCTGCACCGCCTCGCACCGCACGTGCATTCCGGCACGGTGGTCGTCGGCGCCGGGATGGTCGCCGAGATCCACACCTCGACACTGCAACTGTTCGAACGGATCCTCGGGCCGACCAGGACGTCACTGGCGGCCAAGAAGGCGCGGCTCATCTTCTGCGCACCGGACCCCGGGCTTCCCCGGGGCGACAACCCGTGGCCGCGAAGCTACCCGCTGCCCACCGGGATCGGAGCCGTCTCGGGTCTGACCGTCACCAACCACGCGGGCATCTTCTGCGCCGACCGCCTCGATGTCGGCACCCGCTTCTTCCTGAAGAACCTGCCGCGGCGCCGCGGCCCCGAACGCGTCGTCGACCTGGGCTGCGGCAACGGGGTGGTCGGGCTCGCCGCCGCACTGGGAAACCCCGAAGCCCAGGTGACGTTCATCGACGAGTCCTACCAGGCGCTGGCCTCGGCGGAGGCCACCTTCCGGGCGAACGTGGCCCCCGGCACCACCGCGGAGTTCCTGGCGGCCGACGGCCTGTCGGGCATGCCCGCCGGGACGGTGGACCTGGTGCTGAACAACCCGCCGTTCCACACGCACCGCGCGACGACCGACGCGACGGCCTGGCGCATGTTCAACGGCTCCCGCGCCGCGCTCCGCCGCGGCGGCGAGCTGTGGGTGGTCGGCAACCGGCACCTCGGCTACCACGCGAAACTGCGCCGCCTCTTCGGCAACTGCGAGGTCGCCGCGAGCGACCCCAGGTTCGTCGTCCTGCGAGCCGTCAAGCGCTGACCGCACATGCGCTGTCCCATCAGCGAGGAAATCCGTGCTCACCGGAAGGCTGCGGCGCTGCGCTCGGCCCAGGCGGCGAAGGCGCCCGGCGCCCGGCCCAGGACACGCTCGACATCGGGGCTGATCCGCTGCTCGGCGGGGGTGGGCTCGCCGATGATGTCGAGGGTGGTCTCGACCACGGGTTCGGGCATGAACTGCAGCATCTGCGCGCGGGCCTCGTCGCGGGTCTGCTCGATGAACCGGATCGGCTCGCCGAGCGCGTCGCCGATCGCCTCGGCTCGTTGCCGGGGTGTGATGAGGGCGGGCCCGGTCAACTCGTAGACCTGCCCGGCGTGACCGTTCTCGTGCAGGGCTGCTGCGGCGACCTCGCCGATGTCGGCCGGGTCGATGAACGGCAGTCCGGTATCGCCGAACGGTGCGGCGGCCGTGCGCTGCGTGCGGATCGTCTCGGCCCACGCGAAGGTGTTGGAGGCGAAGCCACCGGGCCGCAGGATCGTCCAGTCCATGCCCGACCGTCGGATGGCGTCCTCGATGGACAGTCCCATGCGCCCATGGGAGAACGACTGCGGTCGGGTCGCGACTCCTTGGGAGGACAGCAGGACGACCCGTCGAACGCCGCCGGCTTTCGCGACGTCGAGGATGCCCTGGGGGTTCAGCAGTTGCACGGCGGCACCGCCGTCGTGGAGGAACACCGCGTCAGCGCCGTCGAAAACGGGCCGAAGGCTCTCAGCGGCGGCCAGGTCCACCTGACGGTGCCGGACACCCTCCGGCACCGCCACGCCCAAGACTCCTCGGGACACCGCCGTCACCTGCTCACCGGCTGCCGCGAGTGCCTGCACGAGCGGTCGGCCAACGTTGCCGGTGGCTCCCGTTACTACGATCATGAACTTCCCCCATCGATTGTGATCAGTCATGCCGGGAGCTCTCTCCCGACTGAGTTAGTTGACTAACTTAGTTCAACCATAGCCAGCAGAACCCGCTGCTGTCTATGGTTAGTTAGGTGACCGACTTGAAGAAAAGCGATGTCCTCACGAAGCGGGGCAAAAGGGAGCGGCTGACGGCCGCCGCAGTGCGAATGCTGCATGAGCAGGGCGTGGAGAAGACAACGCTCGCCGACATCGCACAGGCGGCCGACGTCCCCGTGGGCAACGTCTACTACTACTTCAAGACCAAGGACGACCTCGTCGAGGCCGCCCTCTCCGAGCACACCAAACACCTAAAGGCCCTCACCGACCGGCTCGACCAGCTCCCCGACCCACGCGAACGCCTCAAGGGCCTGGTGAACGCGTGGGTCGGCCAGCGCGACATCACGGCCCGTTACGGCTGCCCCACGGGCACCCTTGCCGTCGAACTCGACAAGCGCACCGAGGGTGGCCTCGACCTCGCGGCAGGCCATGCCATCCGCCGGCTGCTGGACTGGGTGGAACAGCAGTACCGCCAGATGGGCGTGGCCGACCCCGAGGACCTCGCGCTGACGCTCGTCGGTGCCTACCAGGGCATGTCCCTGCTCTCCAATGCGCTGCGCGACCCGGAGATCATGACCCGGCAGGGAGCCCGCCTCGTTCGCGAACTCGACAGCCTGGCGTGACGCGCGCCGGCCCAAGGCCGAACTCCGGGTCAGTGTCCGCCGGTGTAGCGGCCGACGAGCTCGGCGCCGATCCGGGCCAGTTCGGCCTGGACGGAGTGCGGTTCGACCACCTCGACCATCGCGCCCCAGCCGGCCAGGTGCCGGGCGATGTCCAGCGAGGTCGGCGCGCCGAGGCGGACCCGGACACGCCCCTGGTCGAGCTCGGCGTCGATGTGGCAGTGCCGCCCGAAGTGCGTTCGCAGCACCGGCACGAACCTGGCCTCGATGAGCACGGTCGCCCAGGTACCTGACCTCCGCCGCTCCACCTCGCCGACGACCTGTTGCCACGCGGTGGTGAGCGTGAAGTCGTCCGGGCGCTCGGCGGGCTGGTCGGTCGGCTCGGCCCCGACGATCCGGTCGACGCGGAAGGTCCGCCGCCCTCGTTCGGTCCCGGCGAGCAGGTACCAGATGTCGTCCTTGTCGACCAGGCCCCACGGGGCGACCAGCCGCTCGGTCCGCTCCCGGGCGCTGTCGGTGTAGGTCAGCCGGACCTTCCGCCTGCGGATCACGGCGGTCTGCAGCAGGTCGACCAGCTCGGGCCGACGACGGTCACGCTCACCCCACCGGGTGGGGTCGATCATCGTGGCGTCGGCGGCTGCCTCGGCGTCGGCCCGGAAGGTCCGCGGCAGCGCCCGCACGAGCTTGCGCAGCGCCGCCTTGGCCTCACCCGAGACCGCCGCGGCCGGGCCGACCAGCAGAAACAGCGCCTGCGCCTCGGTCGCCGACAGACCGCTGAGATCGGTGCGGGCGCCACCGACGAGCGACCAGCCGCCACCCCGTCCGGGCTGCGGATACACCGGGACGCCGGCCGCGGACAGCGCCTCCAGATCGCGGCGGGCGGTGGCGACGGACACCTCCAGCTCGTCGGCCAGCTCGGCGGCGGTCACCCGGCCACGGGCCTGCATGAGCAGAAGGGTGGCGACGAGACGATCAGCGCGCATGTACCCCATTTTCTCCAACAAAGTGCTCAATTGGTGAGCACTTTGGAGCGGAACATGGTCACTGTCACCGACCGAAAGAGGGAACCGCCGATGTTGCGAGGACTGGCCACCGTCAGCTTCTGGGCCGACGACCTGGAGGCCGCCAAGAAGTGGTACGTCGACCTGCTGGACGTCGAGCCGTACTTCGAGCGTCCGGGCAACGGGCAGCCGGCCGCCTACTACGAGTTCAGGATCGGCGACTACCAGGCCGAACTCGGCCTCATCGACCGGCGTTACGCCCCGCCGGGCGCGCCCACCGCCCCCGGGGGCGCGATCGTCCACTGGCACGTCGACGACGTGCGGGCCACCCTGGACCGGCTGCTGTCCCTGGGAGCCACGCCGCACACGCCGCTCACCGAGTACGGCCCCGGTTTCGTCACCGCGTCCGTGGCCGACCCGTTCGGCAACGTGCTGGGCATCATGTACAACCGGCACTACCTGGAGGTCCTGGGCCGATGATGCACTTCGCGGACGCCACCCGGTGGGAGTCGTGGCTGGCCGAGCATCACGAGTCCGAGGGCGGCGTCTGGCTGAGGATCGCCAGGAAGGGATCGCCCGAAGCGTTGATCACGATCGGGCAGGCGCTGGAGGTCGCGCTCTGCTACGGCTGGATCGACAGCCACCGCAAGTCCCATGACAGGCATTCCTTCCTGCAACGGTACTCACGCCGCCGCAGGGGCAGCCCCTGGTCGCGAGTGAACGTCGAGCACGTGGAGGTGCTGACCGCCGCCGGACGGATGCGGCCGCCCGGCCTGGCGGAGGTCGCCGCCGCCCAGGCGGACGGCCGGTGGGCGGCGGCCTACCCCGCCCAGCGCGACGCCACCGTCCCGCCCGACCTGGCCGGGGCACTGGCCGCCAATCCGCAGGCCGCCGCCCGCTTCGAGGCACTCGACAAAACCGGCCGCTACCTGCTGATCCTGCCGCTGCTCAAGACCAGGACCCCGGCCGGACGCGCGACCCGCCTGCACAAGACGATCTCCAGCCTGCTGGAGTGAGGAAGCCGCCGGCTTGGTGAGTCTCCAGCGATCTTCGCCACTGACCTTGGAGAACGATTGCCGCGCGGATACCTCCCCCCGCGCCCGCGCCGTACGTCGTCAAGAGCACGGCGGCCCAGGCCGGGGAAGGGAGGGCCGCCGTGCCTGCTCAGAAGTGTCCGATGCCAGCCGAGGTGGAGGTGAGGGCCCAGCGGTGCAGGAGCGCGGTCGTCTCGGCCTCGCGCATCTGCGCCTTCAACCCTTCGACGGTGCGGTCGCAGAGAAGCAGGGGTTCTGGGGTGGGCCAGGTGGCGATGGCGTGGAAGAGACGGCTGCCGGTGCCGTACAGGACGGCCCAACCCGGCCAGGTGATCTCCAGCATCGCTGCTTCAGCACGGGCTTCGTGGTCCCAGGTGTAGTGCGGCACGGGGGTGGCGCCCTGGCCGTCGCGGTGGCGCCCGCGAGGACGGGCGGGTCGTCGCCGGATCACGAGATCACCTGCCCCGTGGCCTGCTCCTGCGCCTCCCGGGCGATGCTCTCCTGCCGATCGGTCTCGATGCGCAGGGCGTCGAGGCTGTCGGCGTCGACCGTCCGTTCGGCCCCGGCATGGAACGCGGCCAGGGAGAAGGGCTGCTCCCGGCTGGCCCACAGCCGTCCGGCATCGCTGAGGATCAGCCGCCAGCCGGGGATGGTGGATCTGGCATCGGTCATTGATTGGACCTCCATCCGATCAAGGGCCCGTCCGGATGTTGGTAGCGGTGAACGGGCCCGCTTTGTGCAGCGGGCAAGGACATGGAGGGGTACGTCGTACGGGCCGGGTGGCCGGTACGAAGACAGGGCGACCACCGCGCATCGCAGGGCGCGGGTGGCCGTTCGCCTGGCGTGAGGCGCGAGATGACGCCGGTGGCCAAGCCGGGGCGGTCTGGTGTGGGCGGCCCCGGACGGGAGCACCGGACGAAAGTGGCAGGGCATCCGCACCGGTGGGGCGGGCTCGGTGATCAGGGGCCGTTCGGGACGACGCTGGACGGGCACCGGCGGAATCACCTCTGCGGGGACCTGCTCAGCAGACCACCGCGCGGGCACCGACGCCGCCTCGTCAGCCTGGGCCACGGGCGGTTCGAAGCAGGGCAGGCAACGGTCTCCGGTACGGCGGGCCTCCAGACGGATGGCCATCAACGCGCCGGAGGGCTGGGCGTACTCGTGATCGGCGGGCCGGTCGGAGCAACCGTGCGCGTAGGGGGCATGTCCGCAGGCAGCGCAGCCCATCGGCATCGGCGCCGCATTGACGAAGCAACCGCAGCGTTCCCTTGCCGTCTGCGAGTCGAGAAGTGGGGCACTGGGTCTGGCCATGGGTCGAGAGCGCCTTCCTGATCAAGGGCTCGTCGACGGTGGCCCACACCGCTGACGAGCCCGATTTGTGTCAAGGCTGCTTGCGTCAGCACGGAGCGCAGACCCGTCACCGACTGTTCGAATTTCCCTACTCTAAGTGACGAGCATCATGATGCAGTGAGAATCTCAGGCTGGCAACCCCATCGCACATATTTGTTGCGTTGAGCAGGAGGAACCGATTGAGCTGCGGCAAACTGACCGCATGAAGCACTCCACGGTCCGTCTACGCCGTCTGTCGCGTGAGCTGCGCACCCTGCGCGCGACCACCGGCCTGACGACCGAGGCCGCCGCCGAGCAACTTGGCTGGTCCAGGTCGAAGCTCAACCGGTTCGAGACCGGCAAGATCGCTCCGGCGACCGAGGATGTGGCGGCCATCTGCCACCTGTACTGCGTAGACCAGGCCACCGCCGACGCCGCAGTGCAGCTCGCCCGGGAGGTGACCCGACGCGGCTGGTGGACGGCCTACTCGGACGTGTTCACCGGCAGCTACATCGAGTTCGAGGCAGAGGCGACCATGATCCACAAATGGGAGCCACTCCTGATCCCAGGACTACTACAGAGCGAGGGTTACGCCCGCGAAGTCATCCGGGCCGGATGGCCGAACCTGACCAGCTCCGAACTGGACCGCCGTGTGGATGCTCGCATGGCGCGGAAGATCAACCTTCTCGGCTCAAAGACATCGGTGCTGCATGTCCTTATGGATGAGGGCGCCCTGAACCGCCCTATCGGAGCACCCGAGATCATGACCGAACAGCTTGACGACATCCTTCAGATCTCGGATTGGTCAAACGTCACCGTCCAGGTCTTGCCAATCGCGAACGGTGCACATATCGGACTGGAAGGAGCCTTCTCCATCCTCAGCTTCGGCGACGAAGACCCCGACATTGGATACGCCGAATGTCAGGCTGGTGAGGTCTATGTGGAGGCGGCGGATCAGGTCCGCAGGCTTATGCTCATGTTCGAGCGCCTCACCGGCGCGTGCTTGTCCCCCCAGGAATCCACGAAACTGATAGCTGCGATGAGGAGCAAGGCATGATCTCCCCCGACCTGTCTACTGCTGATTTCCGTAAGTCCAGCCTCAGCGGTAGCGGCAACGATTGCGTTGAGGTGGCCACGAACCTGCCCAGTATCGTTGCCATCCGGGACAGCAAGGACCCATCGAGCCCAGTGCTGACCTTCTCCCCGGCAACCTGGAACAACTTCCTGACGGGCATCCGTAACGGAGAGATTTAACCCAACGCCGTGTGTCGCGCAACCGGAATCATCCGAGAAGTCACCCGGCCACATGAGCTCCCGCCTGGTCACGAGTTATGGAGCTTGGACACCAACGGTCATAGGCGGCCTTGATACGAAGGAGTCGGGATGTTGGGCTCGCCTGGGACGTGGCGGGGAAGGCCAGGATCCTCCCCAAGCCACCACAGAGCCGATTCTTGCGGCTGACGATCGTCCTGGAACTCAGGCCCCCGCCGGAGGTCCGAAAGACGGCGAAGCGCAGGGTAAAGAGCACCCATGATCACCGTGGCGGTCACGACGATGAGCAAGCCGACGCAGAACACCAGGCCGACGAGTATGAGCACTGCGTACACGAATTCGTAGGCAAGCCCGAGGAGGACCTCCTCCGCTCCATCAGGAAGCAAGGCCGCTCCTCATCATGTGCGCCGCAGGTGCACGGTGAGGGTATATCGACTGTGGGGAAAAGTCTTCCGTGTGCGGTAACGCGACCCCGGTACGGCGAGGGCGGCGAGCGTGCCGACCATAGCCGCCGTTCGGAACCGGTGCGTGCGGACGGCGAACTGTCGGGTGGAGGGCGAAAGTCCCCGTCAGGGTCTCGGCGGTAGGGGGAAGCGGAGGGCGGCGGCTGTGATGTGGTCTTTCAGTTGGGTGTCGACGACGACGTGTTCGACGGAGCCGCCTTCGTTGATGACCGTTTCGGTCAGTTCGTCGAGGACGTCGGGGACCTGGCGCGTGGCACCGCCGCAGAGCGGACAGGTCTGGCCGGAGCGGGCCAGCCAACCGGACTCGTCGCAGACCACGCCGGGGACCTCGGCACCGTCCTGGATGAGCAGGGTGCCGATCGCGGCGGTGGTGCCGCCCCACAGGCATTCGTCGATCCCTATCGCGGCGTTGCCGCCGACGGCGGCCTTCTCGAAGACCTCCTGCACCAGACGGCGTTCCTCCGCACGTTCGTAGTCGGCGACGAGACGCTCGGCGCTCTCCCGGATGTCCTCGGACGTCGCCACCTTGCCCGTGTCGACGTTGAAGACACCCGCGACCTTCGTGCGCAGTTGCTGCGGCAGGAAGTCCAGGAAGACGGTGACCTCGTTCTGCCGACCGCCCACGACCAGCAGGTCGTAGTCCTCGGCGCGGAAGAGCCTGTCGAGCAGGCTCACGGTCTGGCGATAGTGGCGTTTGACGAGGTCATCGGCCTTGTTGCGGACCGTGTACTCGGCGAGACCGGCCCAGCCCGCGTAGTCGGGCTTGCGCAGGACGCTCCCTCGCACCTCGCCGATCTCGCGCATCTCCTTCTGGTACAACTCCCACGCGCGGGCCGACTCCTTGTCGACGACCAGGACGCAGCAGCGGTGGTACTCGTCGAGCACCGCGAGCATGGGACGGACGTACGGAGTCTGGTCCACCACGACCTGGTCGCGCACCTTGCGCGGGAGCGACACGACCTCGAACAGGTCGCCCTCGCCGCACGCGAACACCGCGACGGCACCGACCGTGCCCCGCCCGAGCTCCGGTATGCCCTCGATGCGTTCGATGTCCTGCCGCAACGAGAGTCGTGCCCGCCGGTCGAGCGACTGGTCCTCGGTGAGCGGGCGGATCCGGGTGATGAGGCTGTTCACCCGGGTACGGACGGCCTCGAACTCGTCAAAGCCCACAGCGACGTACATGGAGAGAACCGGCAGGCCGCCGCTGTCGAAGCGGATGAGGCGGTCGACAGTGCCTTTGGTGATCATGCGATGTCCTCGTCACGGCGGTCGGATGCTTGAGCTTCAGGAGGTGGTCGTGGACGGTCCGCCACCGGGCCCGTGGATCTCGACCACTGCGCCGACGTACGAGGATCATGCTCGGGCAGCGGCCCCTCTCCCCATACGCGTGCGACAACCACCCTCCCAAGCGCGGCCTCGCGTAGCTCGGCGAGCGCAGTGCTCCACGGGCTCGGACGGACACGACTTCGGCACACGCGGCGAACGCGGGCGCGTGAATCCGCACCACCCGCCGCCCCGCACCGCCTCTTACCGTCATGGAAGTCAATCTAGAATCCGCTGAGTAACGCGAAAGGCGAAGCCGGACAACGTGCCCGACAAGATGTCGGCGCGGCCACGCGCCTCCGACCGCAGCGGCCACCAGATGTGCTGCCGCACGCTCATGACTGTGGTTCAGGCCGAGAAGTCCTCCAGAACGTCGAACAGCTCGATCGCCGAGGGGGCCTGCATGCCGGGCGCGTCGGCATCGGAGTGGGCGGCCTTGAAGGAGTCGGACTTCATCCAGGCACGGAAGTCCTCGGCCGAGTCGAACTCCATGGTCGACACGTACGGGTCCCCGGGCTTGGTCGGGCGCATCAGCAGGCTGCGCTGGAGACCGGGCACCCCGGCGAGCGTCGCGCGCATGCTGGCGCTGAAGGCCTCCTCGAAAGAGGCGGCCCGTTCGGCGGTGACTTCGATGCGATTGTGAACTACGTACATGGTGGTCCTTCGGGAATCGGGACAGCTGACCTCAGCATTTTAGCGACACCATGTCGGCAAGATGATTCGGCTCCCCGGCGCCTCGCGCCTTGACGAGCCGGCCGCCGTCCGCCCGGGTGGCTCCCGCCTTGCCGTCGCCGTCGGAGACCGGGGATTCCTCGTCCAGCCCAACGGTCCCCGGCTCACCGCCGCGCCGGATCGCGCGACATCCGGATCAGCACCGCGAGACCCGCCACCAGCAGCAGCGACCAGCGGAGATGCGCCTCTGTCCAATCCTGCGGCCGGAGCGTGAACATCGCGACCGGCCCCGGCAGGGTGAACAGCAGCAGCCATCCACCCGCCACACCGGGCGCCGCCACGACACCGGGCTCCCGCATGCCGCGCCTCCTGGCTAGCGCGGCGCCGGCCAGCCCCGCGGCGAGCAGCCCCGCCAGCTCCACCGTCGACCACAGGATCCACACCGTCGGCATATCCGGCGCCAGGACCAGCAGTGACACCCCCCAGATCGGAACAATCCACACCAGCGCGAACCCCACCCGCAGCGCGGTCCGTACCCCCAGCGACAGCGGGACCGACGCCAGCATGTCGGCCGCCGCGTCGTCCAGCACGAACACCACGGCCAGTGTGACCAGAGCGGCGATCACCCGCAACGACCAGATCGCCCCCTTCCAGGTGAGCGGTTCGTCATGGGGCCAGGCCAGGACCGCGCCGGTGAGCAGGAGCGCACCCAGCAGCGGCTGCCATCGGATCACCCTGCCGCTCAGCCGCGCCAGCAGGGCCGCCTGGGCCAGGCGGATCATGGAAGCTGCCCGATGCCCGTGATCACCACGCAGAGCACGGCGACCGCCCCGGCCCCCAGCCAGAGCCCGCGCCGCGAGGTGTCCCTGAGCATCGCCAGTGCCCCCGCCCCGAGGGCGAGCGACAGCAGGTAGAGAGCGTGCGGACCGGCGTGCCCGGGGATGAACCCCGCCGGGGCGAGGTACGGTGCGGGCCCCCAGATCGTGAAGTCCAGGTAGAAGCCGAGCATGTACTGGCCCCCGTGATCAAACATGATCTTGTTGAAGGCCGCCAGCGCCAGCATGACGAGCACCGGCGCCCCCGGCCACGGCAGCCATCGGGCGACGGCCACCCCGAGCAGGCAGGCCCCCAGCACGTTCAGCGGCCCGGTGCCCAGCTCCGCCAGGGACGGGAAACGCTCCAGCTCGTTGCCGGTGATCACGTAGAGTCCGGCCAGCAGGGCCTGCGCCGCACAGGTCAGTGCGAACGGGCCGAGAGCGGCGAGACAGAGCGCGGCGGTGCGCCGCTCTCGGTCACAGGGGACGACCGACAGCGTCTCCTCGGCCCGCCGCGCGGCGCCGGCGACCAGGTTCGCGGCGAAGAAGACCGGAACCCCCCAGAAGATGGTCATCTCCGAGGTCAGCGCGGCGAACGCGGGTCGCGGCCCCGCCCAGCCGTCCTGGGCGATCCGCAGTATCCACAGCGCCAGGCCCAGCAGGGTGAGCGGATGCCGCAGGAGCCGCCAGGCCTCGTTCAGGGCGAGCGGCGGCACGACCCGCGATCCGGACACATCCAACACCTCGGCGGTCACGCCGCCACCTCCGTCACGGCGTCTCCGGACAACGACGGGTGACCATGCACCTCGAACGCTTCACGGTCGCCTTCGGCGACCCTCGAACTCCAGCGGCCGCTCATCCGAGCCGGCTTCTCATTGATTTCACATCTGCCTGTCGCACCTCGGCGCCCGGAGGGTTCACGAATTCATCTTGGGGGACTCTCGGTGATCAGGCGCGTCGCGCGAGTAAGGCGTCCAACACCGTCGGAGCTCGAATGGGCGGTGAGACCTGATCATGAGTCGACGCCTGGAGCCTGGCGACTCCCGTTCGGATGCGGTCATGTCATCGGCCGGACAGCCCCTGCCTAGGCTTTGCGGGCGAGCAGGTGAATCTCCTGGAACTGCCGTCGGTCGGTGGGCTGAGGCTCACGAACCATCCGGGCCACCTCGGCCAACCCGGACTCGCGCAGCATCGCGGCGAGGTGATCAGGCCACCACCGATAGGCCGGCGCGACTGTGTGATCGAAGACCTGTGTCGGGTGGGACGGATCGTCGCTGGCCGAAAAGCCGATCAGCAGGTGGCCGCCAGGTGCCAGCACACGGTGGAACTCCGCCAAGATGGCGGGGAGTTCCTGCGGTGGAGTGTGGATGACGGACCAACGCGAGAGTACGCCGCCCAGCACACCGTCAGCGATGTTCACCGCGGCCATCGAACCCACGTCGAACCGCAGACCCGGATAGGCCTGTCGAGCCAACTCGATCATCGCGGGAGAGGCGTCAACGCCAAACACCGCCAGCCCCAACTCATCCAGGTAAGCGGTGATATGGCCAGGCCCGCACCCCAGGTCCGCGACCTGACCGTCGCCACCCGCGCCTACCACCTCGGCGAAGGCACCCAAGATCGCGCGGTCCAGGGGCCTGTCACGCAGCTCACCGCGGAACAGCTGCGCATACACGGGGGCCGCGGCATCGTAGGCCTCACGGGTGACACTGAGGACATCGTGTTCAAGCATGCCCGCGACAGTAGTTCCTGACGCTGAGACGAGAGAATCACGATCTTCACTCCCGCCCGCCCGCCCGGCCACCGCTGGTTCAGGGAAGCACGTGTTCGACGCCCGGTACTGGTCGTGAGGCCAGGCGAACGGCCCCGCCTGGAAGCGATCATCGAGAACCTCCACGCCAGGATCGCCGAAGCCGAACGTGAAGGATGACTGGGCGACGTCGAGCGACCGACCGTCAGCCTCGCCGCCGTCGCGGAGACCGAAGTTCGGGATCCGCGCAAGCCAGACCCGCAACTCCATCCGCGCGAGGTGGGAGCCCACGCGGCGGTGGATGCCGAGCGCCTAGGCGAGGTACGGCAGACGGGCCGAGTGGTAGAGCAGGACGATCAAGGCGACGATGGCCGCGAACCAGGCGACCAACGCGAAAACTCCCAGATCGGCATAGCCGTAACCGGCCAACACGCCAAGCGCTCCCAAGCTGACCACGGCCCAGCGCAGTACGTCGAGCAAGGCGGCCGGGGAGGTGGCCCCGCGAGGACGCATCTGTCTGATGATGGCGTCGCTGACCAGCCAAACGGTGATCAAGCTACCTGCCGTGTTGGCGATGCCGATCACCTCCCCCAGAGAGGAGGTCGACAAGGTACGGCTCGAATCCGCGAGGGACACGATCGTGGCGACGAGCGAGGCGCAGACCATGGCGACAGCGGCCAGCCTGGCCCGGCCGAAGGGATCGTCGACGGATCGCTCCAACCAGAACAGTCCGGACACGCACAGACCCCATCCGACGGGGTCGAACAGCAGGTCGAAACCGTTGAGGCGGAAGGCACCGAAGACGAAGACGAAACCGGTGGCGATCTTTGCGACCGGGCGCATACCCCCTGAACTTTCAGGCTTGTCCGCCGCGGACGAGTCGCCTCTCAGAACCACTTCGAACTCACCACTTCATTGCAGACCTTGCCGGCGAGACCTCGCTGCCAGGCGACCTGGAGACGCCCCTCGGATCCTGTCAGTTGCCATGAGTCCCACGTCACCTCCGCCGACCCCGACCCCATCCAGGTTTCGTACGTGAATCTGACCGGCTGGGGCTCGTGTGGCACCGCCGCGCAGTCGGTGATGACAATGCGCCTCGTCACGGTTTCGAAGCCACCACCCTTCACGGTGACCACGGAGCGTTCCTTTTTCGCCTCGTCAGCGGGTAGCAGACGGAGGCCCGGCATTTCTGCCGAGAGACCGGTGAGGGTGAAGGATGTCCCTTCGTTTTCAAGCTCGATATGCACGTTGGCGTATAGGACACCGTTCTTGTCCACCTCGGGGTAGAGGAAGAAATCGCTGATGCTCCATCGGATATGCGGAGTCATCGCCCCCGACCACCACATGACCGTCGCAATGAGCACAAGTGATAGGCAACCGAACACCGTCGCCGAGACCAACGACCGCACCCGCTGAGAGCGCCAGGTAGCAACGCCGAATTGCTGCCATATGTCACCTGAATCCACGGTTCAAAACCATATATGGTGGCATCTCGTGACGATACCCCCAATGATCTCCTGGGTAGCCGCCGTAATCACCGTGTTGGTGGCGGCCATGCCAGTCACACAGGAGCGACTCACCAGATTTACCGCGCTCCTTAACCTTTCCGTCACAGCGACCAACGCCCATCAGGTCATCGACCACTTCGCCGGTCTGCGCCGGTGGCGTCTGATCGCACTCGTCTTCGCCGCCCCCCTGGCGTGTTTCACCGACGATCCGTTCTACCTGGTGCTGGGCTGGTGTGTCGTTTCCGTCTTCCTCCACGTACGACCACTGTTCCCAACGCTCCGCGATCACGGTGACGCGGAGGGCCACGACATGGAGATCTACCGAAAGGCTTGGCTGCTCGGTGTGGGCGGTGCCGCGGTGGCAGGCGGTTATCTGCTGACGAACCAGGGCGCCACTCCGGCACGTCTGACCCATGCCGTCATCATGATCATCGTGACGGCGGCCGTATCGTTTGCCGCCCGGAATCCGCGGACCGGGCCGGCAACCGAAGCACCCGAGGACACGATCCGGGCCGGTCTGGCGATTCACCGATGGTCAACGCGAAACCTCTACCTCGCGGGAACCGCGGTCGTGCTGGCGGGCACGATGCTCACTCCCGGGCAGCCACCACAGCGCGAACTGCCCGAATACTCGATGCCCAGGTCGTTCCGGAAGGACACGGCCGTGTTCACGAAGGTGGACGAATACGCGGCGCCCACCTGTCCGTGGATCGATCAGATGGACGATCCCTGCCGGTACTGGCTGGTGAACGGGCAACCGTTCCCGCAGGCCGCGCCTTACACCGCCAGAAAAGGCAAGGCACCCCGGCAGGCGCCGTTCATCCGTAGTCCCAACAAAAAGGCCATCGTCTACTTGGGCAGAGACGACCGCCGCATGGCGTACCAGGACGCCAAGGGCGTTCACCACCTCACCGAAAACCTGGCCGACGCCGAAGTACCCACACCCGTGTTCCTCGGTCAGAACAGGTATGTCGCCCTCACCAGGGAAGGCGCCCGGATCATCGATACCAAGACCTGGACCACGATGTCGATCCCCGATGCTCAACGCGTCCACTCCCTCAACAGGAGCGGGATCGTGGTCACGACGGCCTCTCAGGTGCTCGTGCTCGACCACCGAGGAAAGACGCGGATGAGCCTTCCCCTCAGGAAGACCAAAAAGAACACCCGCGCGGACACGTACCACCTCCGACCGGACGGAAAACGCCTTGTGGTCATCCGGGACTTCGGGAGTCGCGTCGAGACCTTCGACTCAGAAACCGGCAGGCGTTTGTCCAGCGTCACTCCTGAGTTCCCCGGCGACGATTTCCTTGACGTCGGCCTCGGCTGGTCCGAACAAGGCCTTTTCCTGGTCCGCGCCTCCCTGAGCGAACGCGTCTACTACCTCCATCTGGCGACAGGCGAGCTCCGGAGACGCAGCTGAACCGCTCCAATCGGTACGTCTGTCACCACGCACGGACGATTCACGCCGGAGACCGGGCCTGGTCGATGTGGAGCCGAAGTGTCCGAGGCCCGCGGACCTGGCCGGTGGACCAGGTCACGGCCGCCGGGTCGTGCAGGCTGAAGTTCGGGATCCGCTCAAGCCAGACCTCCAAAGCGACCCGCAGCTCCATCCGCGCGAGGTGGGAGCCCACGCAGCGGTGGATGCCGAGGCCGAACGCGGCGTGCCGGTTGACCTCACGATCGATGACGATCTCGTCCGCCCGCTCGAACTGCTCCGGGTCCCGGTTGGCCGCCGGGAACGACAGCAGGATCCAGTCGTCCGCCTTCATGTCGACGCCGTTCCAGTGCGTGTCCTCCTTGACCAGCCGGGCCATCGTGACCGGCGCGTAGGCTCGGAGGAACTCCTCCATCGCGGTCGGCAGCAGCGCGGGCTCGTCGACCAGGCGCTCGCGGTCGGCCGGGGTCCTCGCCAGATGCCACAGCGACGCACCGATCGCGCTCCAGGTCGTGTCGATGCCGGCGATGAGCAGCAGGGCCATCGTGCCGGCCACGTGCGACGGGTCGAGTTTGCGGCCGTACAGCTCGGCGTTGATGAGGTACGTCGTCAGGTCGTCACGCGGGTTGTCGACGTGATCACGGACCTGCGCGAGCAGGTAGTCGAACAGACTCCCCATCCGCGCCATGCGCTCCTCCGGCGGCAGGTTGACGCCTTCGAGCGTGTTCTCGATGAACTCACGGAACCGCGGCCCGTCCTCGGGTGGGAAGCCGAGCATGTCGGCGATGACCCGCATCGGGATGTACTGGGCGTAGTCGCGGGCGGCGTCGACGGTGGGCTGCCCCTCGAACCCGTCGATGAGCGAGTGGCACAACGCCCTCGTCGCCTGCTCCCGCTTGGCGACCGCGCTCTTGGTGAACACCGGAAGCAGCAGCCTGCGCGCGTCATGATGGAACGGTGGATCGGAGGAGATCGGCGGCGTGCCACCCACCGGCGCCACCTCCCGGGGCGGCCGGAAGTTGCTCATGACGATCGACCGCGAGGAGAAGTGCTCGGTGTCGTACGCGATCGCGGCGACGTCCTCGTAGCGGGTGGGCAGCCAGCCGCCGCCGAACCGGTCGGTGTGCGCGATCGGGCAGCGCTGCCGCAGGTCGTCCTGGATGGGGTACGGGTCGGCGGCCCACTCGGGTTCCAGGTGGGAGAAGTCGGTCGCCCAGTCCGAGACCGGGCCGGTGATGATCTCGTTGCGGGTGCCGACGGGCAGGTCTGCCCGCGATTCCCGGAAGTCCCGGGTGAAGCGGTCGTCGCCGGTCATGTCACACCTCCTGCACGATGTCGATCGCTCGTTCGGGGCAGTTGGACACGGCCAGGTGGGCCACCTGCTCATCTCCCGGCGGCACGACGCCGTCCGCGATGACCTGCCCGTAGCCCTCCTCGTCCTCGGTGAACAGGGTGGGGGCGAGGTCGTAGCAGCGGCCATGTCCCTGGCATTTTTCAGAATTTATCTGGACTCTCACTACGGTGCTCCGCTCTGTGCGGTGGTGTCGTCAGCAGGGGCGAGGCCTGCCACGACCCGGGTGAGCAGCGTGCTCCACTCCGCGTCGTCGACCCCGTGCAGGCCGGCCGGGACGAGCGCGCTGCCCATCGCGAGCAGCAGGCAGAAGTGGGCGAGCGCGTCCGGCGACAGCGTGGGATCGAGCTCGCCGTCGTTCTGGGCGATGCGCACCAGTCCGGCGAGCCAGTCGGAGCGTTCGCCGACGTAGTCACGCATCGATCGGGCGACGTCCTCGTCACGACGGGCGGCGACCAGCGCCTCGATGGTGAGGAAACCTCGGGCGTCGCGCCGGCGGGGCAGCCGGCGGCCGATGACGAGCAGCAGATCCGTGATCGACCGGTCGGGGTCGGCGGCGAACAGGTCGGCGAGCAGCCGTGGCCCGTGCGCGCGCAATGCGGTCACGAGCAGCTCGGCCTTCGAGCCGAAGTGCGCGTACAGCGCGCCGTTGCTCACTCCCGCGGCCGCGGCGATGTCGGCCACCCGCGTGCCGTCGTACCCGCGCTTGGCGAAGACCTCCGCCGCCGCGTCCAGCAGCCGCTCCCGGGTCTCGGCGGCGGTGACGCCCGCGATACGCCCCATACACGAAGTAAAAGAGCATTCATTTAATTCGTCAAGAGCCTTGTCCTATAACCACCGCGACACCTCCGCCGCCCCATCCTCGGCGCCGCCATACCCGGTGCCTGTTTCTGACCCCCAGCGTCGAAATAGGCCAGGAGCGGTATGGCCTCACCTCGCCACAGAGTCCCTCCGAACCATGCTCGGATCGCACTGTCACTTTGAATGTCGTTCGGGCGTCCTGATCAAAATGACAGTGCCCAGGTGGCCTCAAGCCTCGCTGTCATGTTCGGCGACGCCGGACAACATGTCGGTACGTCTTTGAGGTTGATCGGCGCGTTGGCCATGGCCGCCGGGTGCTGACATCAGCCACGCGCCTGCCAGGTACACAGGCAGGCCCGATTGCCTTCAGGGTCGGCGAGCACCCAGAAGCTCGGTGCCTCCGCGTCGCTGACCAGCGTGCCGCCGGCGGCGAGCGCTGCGTCTATGCGTGGCTGGACCTGCGCAGGATCCACCCACATGTCGAGATGCCAGCGCTGGCGGGGTTCCTCGCTGCCGGAGGTCTGGAACCACACGGTCGGCAGAACGTCGGCCGGGTCGCGGACCTCGTCGCCGTAATCGAGGCCGGACAGATGCTCCGTCGCCAGCACTGCGGCCCAGAACGGCAGAATCGACGCTCGGGCCGGGGTGTCGAGGGCGAGTTCGAGCCGGGAGATGTTCGAGGACTCCAACCGCACCCCGGCGTCGGCAGCGATGGCGGAGATGACGCGGCCCAGCCGGATGTCGCGGTCTGTGACCCCGCGCTCGTCGTGGCTGGTCAACCGAGCGTCCACGTGGGTGTAGCGGAGGCTGAGGTCGGGATGATGGTTCATCTCCTCGGCTGCCGCGCCGATGGCGTTGACGACCGAGAGCCCGGTCGCGAAGTTCTTGGTGTGGATGCGGGTCTGCAGACCGTCGAGCAGGTATGCCCACCCGTCCAGCCCTTCGTCTGCGATCTGCTGTCCGGTCAGTTTGCCCATAAGACATTCTTGCGTGTTACGGATTTGCCCGCTTACCGTACTCAGCTCTGCACTTCCAAAAGTACGCCGACATGTCCTCTCACACCGGCCCCGTCCTTCAAGTGAGGACGAGGCCGGCGCCCGGTCAGGTTCGGCATGGACGGATCAGACCTGTAGTGTGCGGCCCCACTCGCGCGCTCGGGCCAGTTCCCCGCCGGCCAGAGGGCCCGGCGTGCCCATGACGGTGAAATCCGTGCCACGTTCGGCTCGGATCTTGTGGCGCTTGAACGCCTTTACGATCGCCTTGCTCGCTGAACCGGCGAACAGACCACCGGTCGTGGTCGAAAAGGCGATGACCCGACCGTCGACCGAATCAACCCGATCGATCCACTCGCGGACACCAGAGGACGGGGCGCTACCGCCCTTCTGCGCGGCCTGGCTACGCGAAGCACTGCTGGGCAGGCCCATGTTGTGCGTCGGCGCACCAACAAGGACCAGATCGGCGGACAGGGATGGCGGCGCGGAGTCGGCCGATACCGCCTCCACCGTGGCACCGCCCGAGCGCAACCCTTCGATGATGGCCTCGGCCACCTGTGAGGTGTTACCGAAGCAGGACTCGGTAACAACGACCACACGCATTTTTCCTCCAGTAGTTGCGGGCATCGATGAACCAGTCGTGCAGCGGCGGCGAAACGCGGTCACCTCCCTCAAGCAGAATTTGAGACATGATGTCTCATTTGAGATGCTAGCAGCGTGAACAGTCCCCGCCGCAAGCCCTCCGACCGGATCATCGACGCCGCCATCACCCGGGTGCGCGAGCGCGGCATCACGGTGGGTCTCGACGGCATCAGCCTTGAGGAGGCGATCGCCACCTCGGGAGTCGCCCGGGCCACGGCCTACCGCCACTGGCCGAGCCGGGCCGGATTCCTTCGCGAGGTGCTCGTGCGGGTCGTGCGCGACACCCGGCTCGAACCGGAGGGTACCGAAGAGATCGACGCTCTCCGGGGGTTCATATCCGCGCACCAGGGCGAACTGGCAACGGAGGCGGGACGCCGGACACTGGTCGTCGAGGGCCTGCGCATCGCCCTGGAGGCTGACTTCCAGCGCTTCGCGACCTCGCGCGAATGGCGCGACTACCTCGCACTCCGCGCGACCTGCAGCAGCCTGCCCGACAGTGACCTGCGCGCGGCCGTCACGGCCGAACTGGCAGCGGCGGAGCACTCCTTCGTGGCACAGCGCGCAGCCGTGTACAGCCGCCTTCCGAAGCTGCTCGGGTACCGGCTCACCACTCCGCTGGCCGACGACGCAGGCTTCGAGTTGATGTCCCAAGCCATGGGAGCGCTCCTGATGGGGTTCGTGGTCCGCGCCTCCGTCAACGAGGAGAGCACGTCGTTCCAGGCCCGGGCGTTCGGCTCTTCACTGGAGTCGCGCTGGACGAGCACGACCTATGCCCTTGTCGCCACCATGCTCTCCTACCTCGAACCCGATCCCTCCGTCCACTGGACCGCGACACGGATCGCCGCTTCGATCGCCCTCCTCGACGAACTCGCGACCCTCGTGGAGAAAGGCCACGCCCGGCGCGGGACCTGACGTTCTTCCCGTCCGGGATCGGGCGAAAGCCGACGGCTACCTGGTCGGTGAGCGTGGCCGGCTTGCCCCGGACATCGTCGATACCTTCTTCGCCGCCCATCCAGAGGCATACGAGCAGGCAGAGAAGTTCGAGATGGTCCACGCCACCGCGAGAATCCCCGGCGCGTCGCCGGAGATCTGCTTTGACCACCCTTCACGATCGACGAACTTCTCGCCTACGGCAACCCGCGCGCTGTCGCGTATCGAAAAGAGACGTCAGGAGATGGTGAGCGTGCCGTTCGCGTTGCGGGCGCAGGTGACGATCGTGCGGGGCGCGGCGGTGAGGGCGCCGGTCAGGCACTGGCCGAGGACGGCGTGGCCCGCGGCGTTGGGGTGCCATGACTCCTGGCAGGTCTGGAAGTAGGTGACGCAGGTGTTCGCCACCCGCTGGACGCCGATCTTGTCCCAGCCGGAGAGGCTGGTGACGAACGTGCCGGACGGCCCGTCCTGCACCCGGACCGGCGTGGCGAGCGCGCCCGTCGGGCTGCCGGGGTTCTCGCAGAGCCGGGCCCCGTCGAAGGCCTTCTGGACGTCCAGTACGCGCAGGTCGGCCGTCGGACGCTCGGCCGCCAGCGTGGTGTAGGCGTTCTTGACCAGGGAGCCGAGGTTCTGGGAGAACACATGCCCGGGGGCGAGGCTCGCGCGGTGGATCGGGCAGCCGGCGGCGTACCGCTCAGCACCGAGGGCGCGGAACTTGTCGCGGGTGTCGGTGCGGTTGTCCTCGTCCCGGTACTGCGGGGCGACGTCGAGCGGCAGCGGGTTGGTGTAGGTCTGCAGGATCACACGGTGGACGCCGTCGGCGTCGATCTGGGTGAGGGTGTCGAGGATCTGGCGCAGGGCGGCGGTGGTCTCGGTGGTGGCGGTGGCGACCTCGGCGTCGGAGGCCAGGTCCGAGACGGTGCAGGGCTCCTGCGGCACCTCGCCGCCCAGGTAGGCCCAGAACTCCCACCAGCCCGTCCAGGCGTCGGCGATGAAGCGGTTGGCGCACACCGTGGCCACGTCGCCGAAGGTGAACTGGGTGTTGTTGGAACCGAGGCCGATGAGGACGACGTCGATGTCGTGGGTCTGGGCGACGGCGCGTAGCTGGTCGAGTTGCGAGGCGACGGAGCGGCCCTTGGCGCGGGCGCTGGAGGGGTTGGCGATGTCGGCGGGCTGGCCACCGGAGCACGCGAGGTTGAAGCGGTCCTGGATATCGGGGAACGACGCCTTGAAGAACGAGGCGTTCGCCGACCGGTGACAGAAGTAGGCGTTGCTGTTGGCCGCCGACCAGCCGGGGAAGGCCTGCGCCGTCCCGGAGGCGTCGACGACGGGCTGGTAGTTCCCCGCGCCCTCCCCGCTGATGAAACTGTCGCCGAGCGCGACGGCGGCGGTGGGCAGGGCCGCCTGAGCCGCTCCGCTCTGGACGACTTGGATGCCGACCGTGCCCACCAGGAGCGCGACCGTCGCGGCCATCCGCCGGAGAAACCTCACAGCCACCCCATTTCCTACTGAATAAGTATGAAATAACGGATATATGGATCACAACATGCCGCGTCGATGGCGTCAAGATCTCCTGAGGCTCGGCCGCTTCACCTAAGAGATCGCGTATCGCCCTGATCGTCAAGCATGTGTTTGCTCGCTCAGGCCGAGCGTTCAGCGACCGATGGGCCGGACATCGATCGAGCTCGCCTTCCGCGGCATGCGTGAGCCGGCAGCCGTGGCGGGTTCAGGTCACCAGGCCCCTGCGGTAGGCGTAGACCACCGCCTGCACGCGGTCACGCAGGTCGAGCTTGGTGAGGATGCGCGACACATACGTCTTGACGGTCTCCTGACTGATCACCAACGTCGCGGCGATCTCGCTGTTGGACAGGCCGTCGGCGATGAGGCGCAGGACCTCCAATTCGCGTGGGGTCAGCGCGACGTCGTCCGGCGTGCCCTCGGCGGGACGGATCCGCGACGCGTACCTGCCGACCAGCTGCCGCGTCACCTCGGGTGCCAGCAGCGCGGCGCCTGCCGCGACGGTACGGATGCCGTTCAGGAGCTGCGCCGGTGGGGCGTCCTTGAGCAGGAACCCGCTCGCCCCGGCGCGCAGCGCCTCGTACACGTACTCGTCCAGGTTGAACGTCGTCACCACGAGCACCTTGACCGGATGCGCCACCCCGGCACCGGCCAGCAGGCGGGTCGCCTCGATGCCGTCGAGCACCGGCATCCGTACGTCCATCACCACCACGTCCGGTTGCAGCCGGCGGGCGAGGTCGACCGCGGCGCGACCGTCCCCGCACTCGCCCACCACCTCGAGGTCGGGCTGCGCGCCGATGATCGTCGCGAACCCGGTGCGGATCAGCGCCTGGTCGTCGCAGATCAGCACCCGAACCGGCGCGTTCATGACGGGCTTCCCGCGGGGATGCGTGCCCGCACGGCAAAGCCGCCGTCCGCCCGCCGGTCCGCGTCGAACTCGCCGCCCAGGGCGTCGACCCGCTCGCGGAGCCCGGCGAGGCCCCGCCCGCTCCCGCCGGGCGAGCCGTTCTGTGAGCCGGAGCCGTCGGTGCCGACCTCCACGGTGATCTCCTTTTCGCCGTAGCGCACGCGGACCACGGTGCGGTTGCCATGGGCGTATTTGAGGGCGTTGGTCAGGGACTCCTGCACGACCCGGTAGGCCACGAACTCGGCGCTGCCAGCCGACTCCGCCGGCTTGCCCTCCTCGGTGAACTCCACCGGCTGCCCGGCCTGGCGCGTCTGCTCCACGAGCGTGGAGAGTTCGCCGACGGGCGGCGTCCTGACATCGCTGTCGTGGTCGGGGTTGAGCAGGTCGAGCAGGTGCCGCAGATCGCTGATGGCCCGCCGGCCGGTGTCGGTGACGGCGCTCAGGGTCGTGTCGAGGCGATCGGGTACCGCGGTCAGGTAGCGTGCCGCCTCGGCCTGTACGACCATCGCCGTCACGTGGTGGGTCACGACGTCGTGGAGTTCGCGGGCGATGCGGGTGCGTTCGGCGGCACGGGTGGCCTCGGCGACGTGACGGCGGCGTTCGGCCTCGGCGGCCCAGGTGGAGCGCAGCCAAGCCCCGATGCCCCATGCCAGGACCAGCAGCAGGTAGAACACCACGAAACCTTCCGGCCCCTCGGTCGAGCCGAGCCGGTCGAGCGCGACCGCCAGCGGCAGGTACGCCGCGGAGAGAAGGACCATGGTGACGCGCCGGTGACGTTCCAGATAGGCGCCCGCGCTCACGAGCGCGATGGCCAGTGCGGTGCCGGCGAACGTGTGGTAGGCGCGGAGCTGGTCGAGGGCGAAACCGAGCGACACCAGGGCGAGACAGAGGGCCGGCCACCGTCGGCGCACGGTGAGCGGGAGGCACTCCAGGGCGATCACTACGACGGCCAGCGCGTCGAAGGGGCGGGCCGGCAGGTCGCCGACCTGCGTCCCGTTGCCGTGGAACGCCGGCAGCAGTGACGCGACGGCCAGCAGCAGCGCGAACGGAAAATCCCGGACCGTGACGTCGCACCGCCGCCACAGGTCTGGGACCCGCCGGAGATCGATCACTGGGAGAGCGTAGCGGTCGCGTCGGTCCGGGCACCGCGCCGGCGGGGGACCAGGTTGCCGCGCCGGTGGGCCAGCCACATGAACACGATGGTCAGCAGCGCGCCGAACGCCACCGCGTACGGGCTCGCCTCCGGCCCGAACCCGCCACCGGTGAGCAGGGCCGGACCCGACGTCACGCCGTGCAGCAGCCCCTCCGTGGCGCCGTTGCCGGATACCTCGGTGCTGAAGATGCCGGCCGCGGCGAAGTTCCAGCCGAAGTGCAGGCCGATCGGCACCCACAGGGTGCGGGTGGCGGCGTAGGCGGCGGCGAGCATGGCGCCGGCCTCGATCGCGATGGCGATCGCGCCCCACAGGCTGGCGTTCGGGTTGAACAGGTGCGACATGCCGAACAGCAGACTGGTCAGGGCCAGCGCTAGCCAGGTGCCGGCACGTTCCTCGATGATCCGGAACAGGATGCCGCGAAAGATCAGCTCCTCCGTCACGGCGGCCGCGGCCATGAAGCCGAACAGTGCGACCGCGCCCGACACCGAGCCCTGGCCGACGACCCGGTAGCCGCCCAGGACGGCGATGTTCGCGATGACGGCCACGAACATCCCGATGCCGATCAGCGTCCCCCGGCCGACGGCGGCGGCGGCACCTTTCGTGGCCACCTCCACCGGCTCTCGGCGCTCGGACCAGCGCACCACCCGGGCGTACACGAACACCGCGAGCGCGGCTGTCGCGACACCGAGGACCAGGGTGAGAAGGGTGTTCCCCTGTACCGCACCCACGCCCATGCTGCCGACGAAGGCGACCGCCGCGACGGCCACGAGCTGCTTCAACAGGCGCATGACGACTCCCTTGTCAGATCCCGCGGCCGGAGCGCCGCGGCTACGTCGAGAACGCTACGGATCCGACGGTTTGGAATCGTCACCACGCGGTTGACATTCGCGGGTAGCTCGCACGGGGGACACAGCCCTGGTGGAGAGCCCGGTAGGGAGTCGCCCCGGGATCCGGGCCAGACCCGCACCGGGCAATCCCCGGACCGCCTCGACCTGACCGCCCGGTGAGCGAGCCACGAACGATCAGGCTCCCGGCGGCATGGGAAACCACTGGCGCCGAAGAGAGACCATGACGTCGATCGGGGGAAGGCCAGGTGACGGGAAGGGCCGCGTGGAGATCACCCGCGAGAGGCGGCCGACCAGTCCTTCCACGACGGCTGACGGGCCGGGTCCGCTGCTCCGTAGCGGTCACCCCGCGGCGCGGGCAGGGCATCGAGTTCGGCCAGATCCGCCGAGCTCAGCTCGACCTCCGCCGCTCCGGCGTTCTCCGCGAGGTACTTCGGGGTCTTGGTCCCCGGGATGGGAACGACGTACTGCCCCTGGGCCATCACCCAGGCGAGCGCCACCTGGGCCGGGGTGGCGCCGACGCGCTCGGCGATCTGACGCACCCGGACCGCGATGTCCAGGTTGGCGCGCAGCGCCTCCTGCTGGAAGCGCGGTAGTCTCCGCCGGAAATCCTCCTCGGGCAGGTCGTCGAACGAGGAGAACCGCCCGGTGAGGAAGCCCTTGCCCAAGGGCGAGTAGGGCAGGAAGGCGATGCCCTGCTCGGTGCAGTAGGACAGTACCTCGGTCATCCAGTCCCGGGTCCACAGCGACAGCTCGGACTGCACCGAGGTCACCGGGTGCACCGACCGTGCCCGCTCGATCTGTTCCACCGTCACCTCGGACAGGCCGATGTGGCGCGCCTTGCCCGCTGCCACGGTCTCCGCCAGCGCTCCCCAGGTCTCCTCGATCGGCACCTCGGGATCCACCCGGTGCAGTTGGTAGAGGTCCACATAATCGGTGCCGAGCCGGCTCAGGCTCTCGTCGATCGACCTCCGGACGTGCTCCGGGCGGCCGTCCAGGCCCTGAACGGGGTTGCCCTCGGAGTCCCGGGTGAGTGTGCCGACCTTGGTGGCCAGCACCGCGCGCTCCCGATGCCCGCCCGCCAGCGCCCGGCCGAGCAGCTCCTCGTTGGTGAACGGCCCGTACACGTCCGCGGTGTCGAGCAGCGTCATGCCCGCGTCGAGCGCCTGGTGGATCACCGAGATCAGCGTGGCCTCGTCCCGCGGGGTCGCCAGGTCATAGCTGAAACTCATCCCCATGCAGCCCAGACCCAGAACGCCAACCTCGGGACCGTCGGGACCGAGCGTCGTGGTACGCATTGTTCGCCCTCTCATAGCCGATACGAAGGAACCTCCCTCGGGGGCGACGTGACGCCCCCGACCACCAGCATCGCAGGGCTCCCAGGAACCAGAATCCTGTCCCCGTTCGTCACTACCCATGTCGACCGCCTCCATCAAAAGGAGTCTCATGCGCAGCGCACTCTTCGGGAACCTGGACTCCCAGCAGGTTCCCGCCAACTTCGCCCTGCAGAACTCCAAGATGCTTCGCGTCCGGCTACCGCACGAGGTGCTCGCCAGGCAGGGGTCGATGGTCGCCTTCCAGGGCCAGATGGACTTCGACTACGAGGGATCGGGCGGGGTCGGAAAACTGTTCAAGAAGATGGTGACCGGCGAGGGCGCCCCGCTGATGCGCGTCAGAGGGCAGGGCCTGCTGTTCCTGGCCGACAACGCCGACGACATCCACCTGTTCTACCTGGAGAACGAGGCTCTCACCGTCAACGGCCGCAACCTGCTGGCCTTCGATCCCCAGCTCACCTGGGACATCCAGCGCGTGCAGGGCGCGGGGATCGCCGCGGGCGGCCTGTTCAACATGACGATCAAGGGCACCGGCTGGGTCGCGGTCACCGCGCACGGCACGCCGGTGCTCCTCGACACCTCCCAGATGCCGACCTTCGCCGACGGCCAGTCCGCGGTCTGCTGGAGTGCCGGCCTGCACGTGGGCGTCAACCGAACGATGAAGGTCGGCGCGCTGATCGGCCGCGGCAGTGGCGAGGCCATGCAGCTCGCCTTCCAGGGTCAGGGATTCGTCCTCGTCCAGGCGAGCGAGGGCCCGCCGGTGGTGCCGGCCCAGTAGAAGCGGTTCTTTCGGTTTCGCGATGTCCGCGACCGGTTCGGGCCGTACCCGTGGCGGGTGGGCCGGCGGCGCTCTCCGCTCTGCCCGGCCGCGGTCGCTCCAGCTCGTCGCGCTTTCCACCACGAGTATGCATGTCAGGCATTAATGCGCGACGTGCATGTTTTCGAGTAGCCTGGACCGGCCCCTATCGCTACGGGCGGCCGATCGCCCGCCCGGGAACAGGACGTGCCGATGAGCAATGCCAGCTCCAGGGAGGAGTCGCCGGGCGCCGCCCCCACGGCGATGCGCCGGGTCCTGCCCGCGGACATGGTGGAGCGGGGGCGCTGCCCGTTCGATCCGCCATCCGGCCTGCGGCAGCGGCGCGGTCAGGGCGCGGTCCAGCCGCTGCGGCTGCTCAACGGCGCGCAGGCCTGGCTGGTGACCGGCTTCGACGAGGCCCGTACCGTGCTGGCCGACACGCGCTTCAGCGCCGACCGGGTCCGTCATCGCGAGGCCACGCAGCTACAACCGCACGAGGTGGCCGAGATGGCGGCCAAGGAGACCTACGAACCGCCGCCGAGCGTCGAGAACCGCGAGGACGGGCTCTTCGTCTTCATGGATCCGCCGGAGCACACCCGGTTGCGGCGGCTGCTGACGGGCCAGTTCACCGTACGGCGGATGCGGGCGCTGGAGGCGCGGATCACCGAGATCGCCGTCGGGCACATCGAGGCGATGAAGGCGGCGGGCACCGAGGCCGACCTCGTGCCGGCGTTCGCACTGCCGCTCCCCTCACTGGTCATCTGCGAGATGCTCGGCGTCGACTACGCCGACCGGGCGGAGTTCCAGGAACGCACCGCCATCGCGTTGAACACCGGTTCCGGCCAAGAGGAACGAGCCCAGGCCGGCGCCGAGCTTTACGCGTTCATCCAGCGCCTGGTGGCCGACAAGCGCGCCAGGCCCGCCGACGACATGCTCTCCGGGCTCGTCCACGACGCGGACCCGCCGCTGACCGACGCCCAACTCGTCGACATGGCCCTCGTCCTGCTCGGCGCCGGTCACGAGACCACCGCCAACATGCTGGGCCTGGGCACGTTCGCGCTGCTGGAGCACCCCGACCAGCTCGCCGCGCTGCGCGCCGACCCCACCCTGATCGACAACACGGTCGAGGAACTGCTGCGCTTCCTGACCATCATCCAGCTCGGTGTCAGCCGGGTCACGACCGAGCCCGTCACCCTGGGCGGAGTGGACATCCCCGCCGGTGCCACGGTCGTGATCGCGACGCCCGAGACCAACCGGGACCCTCGGTACTGGCCCGAACCCGACCGGCTCGACCTTCAGCGCCCCCGCACCCCGCACCTGGCCTTCGGACACGGCGTCCACCAGTGCCTGGGTCAGCAACTGGCCCGCGTCGAGATGCGGATCGGGCTCGGCGAGCTGTTCACCCGCCTGCCGGACCTGCGCCTCGCCGTACCCGCCGACGAGGTGCCGCTGCGCAACGAAATGCTCATCTTCGGAGTGCACTCGCTGCCGGTGGCCTGGTCCTGATCAGGTTCTGACCGGCGCCCGCCCGTGCTCGGAGGAGACCGGGTTCGGGACCGGGCGGACATCCACAGGAAACTCACGGTGACTCCTCCCCCGAGGGGAGCGGCTTCTCGCTTCCCTCGGCCCAGGTAGGCACCGTCCCGTTTCGCGACGCCGGGTAAGCCCGGCGGTCCCCTCGCTGAATATCATGGGAAGCCGGCCTGTACCCGCAGCCCGTAGAAGGCGGGCCGAGGTGGCCCGACCGTGGCAGGAGAGGAGGGCGGGATGTCCCACCCCGCATCGGCCACGGTGAACACCCGCACCGCCAAGGCCGATGCCTCAGCGCCGGTCACCGGGCGCCGCGAACGGAAGAAGCAGGCCACCCGGGCCGCGCTACGCCAGGCGGCACTGCGCCTGTCCGTACGCCACGGAGTCGAGAACGTCACCGTCGAGCAGATCGCCGAAGAGGCCGACATCGCGCTGCGGACCTTCTTCAACTACTTCTCCAGCAAGGAAGAGGCCGTGATGGCCTCCACCGCGGCCGCCGCGGAGGCGCTCGTCACCGAGTTCCGGAACCGGCCGCGGACGGAATCGGTCCTGCGGGCGTTCCGCGAGGCGGTGCTGGTCATCATGGACCGGAGTGACGCGTTGAGCCGTGACCACATCGAGGCACTGCGGCTGATCCGCAAGGCGCCGTCACTGGTACCCCGGCAGATGGCCGTGCTCGCCGCCCAGGAGAGGGCCCTGGCCGAGGCCATCGCCGAACGCGTCGGTCTGCACCGCGATCCGCCCGCGGCGCTCCCGACCGCCGACCGGGTCGACGGCCGGGCGGCGGGCTCCGTCTACCCGGTGGTGTGCGCGGCCGCCCTCCTGGCGGCGCTGCGCGTCGTCACCGACCAGTGGCTCGAACCGGCCGCGGGCCCGGACCGGACACCCCCCACGGACGTGTTGGGGCAGCGGTTCGACATGGCGATCGCCGAACTCGGCGCCGGACTGGACCGCCCCGGCCCGGCGAACGGGTAGGGCGACCCCGCACCACCGCCATCCGGCGCGAAGGCCCGTCTCACCGGGACCGGTCGCCCAGAGGCCCCGGCGCTACTCGGACTCCCGGCGGGTGTGGGTCGAGTCGCTGTGGTAGTCGGTGTAGGTGTAGGGGTTGTCGAGGAGGGTGGTCTCGGGGACGTCGGGATTCATCCCCTGCCGCCACGTCTCCTCTCCCATCGTCGTCCGCAGGTACTCGACGGTCTGCTCGACCTGCCGGCGGGCGGCGGCCAGGTCGACGCCGAGCAGGCGGTGCTCATGCTTGACGACGCGGCCGTTGACCAGGACGGTGTGCACGTCGCCCCGCTGGGCCTGGAACGCGACGTGGCCGTAGGGATTGAGCAGCGGGAACGAGACCGGTGAGTGCTCGTTCTTGATGAGGACGACGTCGGCCTTGCGGCCTGCCTCCAGGGTGCCGAGTTCGCCGTCACGGCCGAGGGCACGCGCACCGCCACGGGTGGCCCAGTCGACGACCTGCTCGGCGCGCAGCCCGCAGTGCGTGACGGTGTCGCCCTTGGCGTGGGCCTCCATGTGCTCGCGGGAGCGGTCGGCGCCGAGCGTGGTGCGCATGGCGGAGAAGAGGTCGCCGCTCCACCAGACACTGGTGTCCATCGACAGCGACACCGGGATGCCGTGAGCCCGGACGGCCCAGGTGGGCGGATAGCCCTGGCCCGCGCTCTGCTCGCTTTCGGTGGAGACCGAGATGGAGCCGCCGGTGGCCGCGATGCGGTGGTAGGAGTCCGCGGACAGCGAGGCGGCGTGGACGTACACCGTCTCGGCGGTCATGAAACCGTGGTCGTGCATGAGCCGGATGCCGTCGTCGCCGGTGGCACCCCACACGCCGGCGTGGGTGGTGACCCCGACGCCGAGCTCACGGGCGACCTCGAAAGCGGGCTTCTCGGGGAAGGACGGGTCGCCGGTGACGTCGAAGGCGAGCTGGAAGCCGAGCATGTCGTCCCCGGTGATCCGCCGTCGGACGAAGTCGCGGAATTCCGGTGCGGCGCTCCATTCGGCGGGTGCCTGCTGGATGTTGCCGTAGGCCAGCACGAACCGGCCGGGCACCGACCGCAGCGCGTCCACGGCGGCGTCGGCGTGGTCGACCGTCTGGAGGCCGTGTGACCAGTCGACGACGGTCGTGACGCCGGCGTCGATGGCCTCGATGGCGGCCAGCACGTTACCGGCGTGGACGTCCTCGGGCCGGAAGAGCCTGCCGTGTTCCAGGTAGTACCAGACGAAGTACTGCGTCAGGGTCCAGTCGGCGCCGTAACCACGCATCGCGGTCTGCCACATGTGCCGGTGGGTGTCGATCATTCCGGGCATCACGATGCCGTCGGTCGCGTCGATCTCGGCGGTGCCGTCCGGCACGGGCAACCCGGGCCCGACGGCCACGATCCGGTCACCGACGACCAGGACGTCGGTGTCGGTGAGCACCCGGCGCCCGTCGTCCATCGGCAGCACCGTGCCGCCGCGCAGCACCGTCGGCCGGCCGGGCTCGAACCGAATCCGTTCGCTCATCACCAGAACTCCTTACCGCGCGCGGATCAGATCGGGTTGCCGGACGCATGTCCGTACTCCGGTCAACATATTTCCTCGTACTGTCGCGCCTCGTGCTGTGGCTGTCAATCGCCCTTTTTCATGTGTGACTCCCTTGACGGGCGCCGCAGCTTTGCCAGAGTCTCTATGACGGACATGTGTCCATTAGACGGACCAGCAAAGGAGTTGGGTATCAGTGGAGATCGCCGACGGGCCGCTGTCGGGGGTGCTGGTCGCGGACTTCTCCCGAGTGCTGGCCGGGCCGTACGCCACCATGTTGCTGGCCGACCTGGGCGCCCAGGTGGTGAAGGTCGAGGGCCCGGGGGGCGATGAGACACGGTCGTGGACGCCGCCGGTTCGCGGCGACGTGTCGACCTACTACCTGGGCGTCAACCGCGGCAAGCGTTCGATCACGCTGGACCTGCGCGACGAGACCGACGCCGGGCTGGCCCGCGAGCTGGCCCGCAGGGCGGACGTGGTGGTGGAGAACTTCAAGCCCGGCGGGCTGGCCAAGTACGGCCTCGACTACGACAGCGTCCGCGCGGCCAACCCGGGCGTGGTCTACGGCTCGATCAGCGGCTTCGGGTCGGGGCAGGGACGCGACGTACCGGGGTACGACCTGATGGTGCAGGCCATCTCCGGCCTGATGAGCCTGACCGGTGACCCGGACGGGCCTCCCTACCGCGCGGGGATCTCGGTGTTCGACGTGATGGCCGGCAACCACGTCGTGATCGGCATCCTCGCGGCGCTGCTCCATCGGGACACGACCGGCCAGGGACAGCACGTCGAGGTGAACCTGCTGTCGTCGGCGCTGACCGGGCTGGTCAACCACAGCTCCGCCTACGTGGCCGGCGGGACGGTGCCCTACCGGATGGGCAACGCGCACCCGAGCGTGTTCCCGTACGAACCGCTGCCGACCGCCGACAACGACCTGATCGTCGCCGCCGCCAACGACGGACAGTTCCGCAGGCTGTGCGAGGTCCTGGGCATCCCGGAGGTGGCCGACGATCCGCGGTTCGCGCACAACGCCGACCGCACCGAACGCCGTGACGAGCTGCGTCCGATCCTGACCGGGCGACTGGCCGAGCGGGGCGCGGTCGAATGGTTCGAGCTGCTGGTGAAGGCCGGTGTGCCCAGCGGTCCGATCAACACCGTTGACGGCGGGTTCGCGATGGCCGAGCGCTTCGGGCTGGATCCGATCGTGGAGGTGGGTGAGGGCGATCGGGCGGTGCCGACGACGCGGCATCCGATCAGGTTCTCGCGCACCCCGGCCGGGTACCGGCTGCCGCCGCCGGAACCGGACGAGCACGGTGTCGAGCTGCGCGAATGGCTCGCGGAGGAGGATGACCGTGGCTGAGCGGATCGACCGCCCCGAGTACCCGACCGCGCTCGGCGCCTCCAGCCTCAGGACGATCACTCTGCTCGGCCACGACCTGGCGGCGGATGTCATGGGCGAGGTCGGGTTCGGCGAGCTGGCGTTCTGGCTGGCGACCCAGCGACGGCCCGGGCGCGGCGAGGTGCGGGTGTTCGAGGCCGTCCTGGCCGCACTGGCCGATCACGGCTTCACCCCGACCGCGATCGTCACCCGCCTGACCTACCTGTCGGCGCCCGACTCGGTGCAGGGCGCGCTCGCGGCGGGCCTGCTGGGCGGCGGATCGAGGTTCCTGGGGGTCACCGAGGACACCGGCCGCTTCCTGCACGACGTGCTGACCTCGGTGGACGGCGGCCTGCCGGAGGACGACGACGGCTGGGACGCCCTCGCCCTGAAGACCGTCCGGGCGCGACGCGAGGCCAGGAGGTTCGTTCCCGGGCTGGGCCATCACATCCACAAGGAGGGCGACCCGCGCACCCCCCGGTTGATGGAGATCGCCGGCGAGGAAGGGCTGTTCGGGCCGCACCTGTCGTTGTTCGCCGCGATCGGCCGGACGCATCCGCAGGTGCTGGGCCGGACGCTGCCGCTGAACGGGGCCGGGGTGTGCGGCGCCGCGCTGGCCGACCTGGGCCTGCCACTGGAGCTGCTGCGCGGGTTCGCCCTGCTCGCCAGGACCGCCGGGCTGATCGGGCAGCTCGCCGAGGAACTACGTAATCCGCTCGGCAATGACATCTTCCTCTCGGTGGACCTCAACAACCGGCCCGTCGAGCCAGTGCCGTACACCTCTGACCCCGCCTGACAAGGAGATCCGATGGCCGAACTGGTCGCGGTGGTCGCGTCCACGCACCACCCGTTCTACTACCGGGCGAGCACCGCGACGGGTGCGGACCGTCCGGAGTTCGCCGACGAGTGGGTACGCAAGGTCGAGGCGTTCCGCGAGACGCTGACCAGGGCTCGTCCCGACGTGCTGGTGATGGTGGGCTCGGACCACTTCCACCAGCTGTGGCTGGACAACATGCCGCAGTTCCTCATCGGCAAGGCACCGTTCTACGACGCCAACTTCCACAACGAGCAACGCGAGTTCGGGCTGCCGCGCATGCTGCTCAAGGGTCAGGAGGACCTGTCGGCCTACCTGTTGCGCGAGGGCATCGACGCGGGATTCGACCTGGCGTTCTCCAACGAGCTGCGGATCGACCACTCGATCACCTGCCCGATCATCACGCTGCGCCCGCAGAACGACCTGCCGATCGTGCCGGTCTACACCAACATCTTCGCCCCGCCGCTGCCGCGGCCCAAGCGCTTCGTGCAGCTCGGGAAGACGATCCGGGAGCTGGTGGAGTCCTGGCCGCAGGACATGAGGGTCGCGGTCATCGGCACCGGGCACCTGTCGCTGGAACTGGGCGGCCCCCGGCAGTTCGGCCCGCACGGCCCCGACCCGGAGTTCGACCGGCGCGCCGTGGAGTGGATCTCCTCCGGCGACCTTGAGGGCTGCCTGTCGGAGGTGACTCTGGACAGCCTGCACGCCCCGGGCAACGCCACCCACGGCTTCATGGACTTCATGCTGATGATGGGCGTCGCGGGCGAGGGCAAAAAGGCCGACTACGTCGACACCTACGACCTGTTCCACACCATGGAGGCCTACTTCACCTGGTACCCGAACGGAGCCGGCCAGTGAGCAAGTACCTGCTGAACAAGTTCCTCTACACCGTCGACCGCGACCCCGAACTCGTCGAACGCTACCGCGAGGACCCCTCGGACACCGTGGAGTGGTGGGAGAGAGAGCAGGCCAACCGCATCCTCAACTGCTTCGACGGCGAGTCGAGCACCTGGTTGCGCTTCGACGACATCGAACGCGCCGCGCTCGCCGAGCACGACTATCCGAAGCTGTTCGAGCTCGGGGCGCACCCGTTCCTGACCCTCACCCTCTTCATCGCGATGTTCGAACGCGACTACGAAGAGCCGCTCGGTTTCCAGCGCGAGTACGCCGAACGCCTGGCGCACTTCGCGCTTCCCTATCCCGACATCGCCACCTGAGCCCATGCGTGCGACAGAGATCCACGAACCCGGCCGCCCACCGGTGCCGGCCAGGCGGGACGCGCCCGCGGCCGCCCCGGGCGAAACGCTGATCAAGGTCACGGCCGCCCCCGTCACCCCGCTGGACCTGCTGTGCGCGAGCGGCACGTCCTACTTCGGGAGGCCGCGGACCCCGTACGTGCCGGGTGTGCAGGGGGTCGGGACCGCCGAGGGCGGGCCGGTGTGGTTCGCGACCTCGGCGGGGATGGCACCGGGGGACGGGAGCATGGCCGAGGTCGCCCGCGTGCCGGTGGACGACGTGGTCAGGCTTCCCGCCGGAGTCGATCCGGTGGCGATCGCCGCGCTGGGGCTGTCGGCCGTCGCCGCGCACCTGGCGCTGACCTGGCGCGGTGAACTGGCCGCCGGGGAACAGGTGCTGGTGCTCGGCGCCGGTGGCGTGGTCGGTCAGGCGGCCGTCCAGCTCGCCCGCATCGCCGGTGCCCGCAGGGTCGTCGCGGGTGCGCGGTCCGCCGCCGCCCGGGACCGGGCCGAGCGGGCCGGCGCCGACGCCGTCGTCGCGCTCGACACCGAGGACGTCGCCGAACTGGCGGCGCGCTTCGCCGCCGTCATCGACGGGCCGGTCGACCTGGTGCTCGACCCGCTGTTCGGCGTACCGGCCGCGGCCGCCGCGCGCACCCTGCGCTCCGGCGGCAGGCTGGTCAACCTCGGGGGCTCGGCGGGCGAGACCTGCCCGATCGACTCGGCCACCCTCCGTGGCAGATCACTGCGCCTGCTCGGCTACACCAACAACGAGCTGAGCCCGGAGCGGCGCGCCGCCTCGCTCACGCTGATCGCCGAACAGTCCCTGCTCGGCAACCTGTCCGTCGCCCACGAGAGCATGCCGCTGTCGGCCGCCGGGGAGGCGTGGCGGCGCCAGCACGAGGGCACCGCGACCGGCCGGATCGTCCTCATCCCCTGAGTACGGCCGGTCAGGACGCGGTCGTCCGGGTCACCTGAGGCACCGTCTCCAGCCGGGCGAAGTCCGCGCTGATCTCACCGGCGGTCTGGAGCAGCGGCGGAAGGTGCTCCTCCAGCAGCCGCTGCAGAGAGGTCTCCGCGGCGTGGCTGTTGACGTTGATCCCGGCGATCACGCGCCCGGACCCGTCACGCAGCGGCGTGGCGACCGAACGGATGCCGGGTGCGAGCTGTTCGTCGGTGAGCGCCCAGCCGCGTGCGCGGACCTCGCGCAGCTCGGCGTCCAGTTCCTCGCGGCTGAGCCGCCGCCGCGGTTCGATCCCGGAGCGGGACGGCTCGGCCAGCACGCGGTCCACCTCCTCGGGAGACAGCGCGGCCAGACAGACCTTGCCCAGCGAGGTCGCCTGCGCAGGGAACCGGGTGCCGATCTGCACGGCCAAGCCCACGATCTTGGGCACCGCGACCCGGGCCACGTAGACGATGTCGGAGCCGTCGAGCTGGGCGATCGAACACGACTCGCCGGTACGGGCGACGAGCCTTTCCAGATGCGGACGGGCGACGTCCCACAACCCCATCGAGCGCACGTAGGCCACGCCCAGATCCAGCACCCTCGGGGTCAGCGCGAACCCGCCCTCGCACGAACGCACGTAGCCCAGCTCCTGGAGGGTGAGCAGGATGCGCCGGGTGGTCGGCCGGGCCAGACCGGTCGCCGTGGCCACCTGGGTCAGCGACATCACCGGCCGGTGGGGCTGGAAGGCGGTGACGACCTCCAGCCCCCGGGCCAGTGCCTCGATGAAATCCGGTCCTACGCCTTCCCTCGGCATTCACCGACTCCTCACGCCAGGGTTGGTACAGGGCGGACCCCGCTACGGAGGACCGGCATCCGGACAGGTTGCTCAAGTGTGTGACATATTCGCCGCCCAGTTTATATGTCCACGTGGCGCGGCACGATGGGGGTGTCGCCATGTCGTGTCGTGGCTCCGCCCCGACCGACGGTCGGTACGGCGACCCGTCTCCGATCGCTGGGCGGACAGGTGGCCATGCTCCGGCGCGGTCACCTGCGGGGCGCTCAGCAGTTCGGGATGTCCTGGCCCGCGTTGTCCTTGGCCTCGTCGTTGCCCCATCTGGCGAGGTGGTACGCGGAGACGTAGGCACCTCTACCGTTCTTGCCGGAGTCCGTACGGTCCAGGTCGGTTCGCAGCCACCAGTGGTTGAACTGGTTGCCGTTCCGGACTTCGGCCCCCCAGATCCGGCAGTACACGTAGTTGGTGCCCTTGTTGAGGGTGCCCTGCGGATCGTTGGTGTTCGGTTCCCGGTAGCCGGTCGCGTCGGCGAACGTGTCGACCCAGTACCTCCCACCGCTTCCGGGATCGCCGCCGCCACCACCGAGCACCCTCGGCCGGTAGGCGCGGAACTCGCTGCCCGGCCGCAGCCCGTAGGTGAGGACGCGGTGGTCGGTTCCGTAACCGCCGCGTTGTTCGTAGGCCCAGTAGGACGTGCGCTCGGCGTTCGCCCACTTCTCGAAGATCACGACGTGCCGGGTGTTGTTGTCGCCGACGGCGTCGATGACGAGGTCGCCGGTGAGCAGGTCGGACATCGCGATCGGGCTGCTCACCCGCGGCGAGGCGAGCGCCACGGTATTCGGACCCGGGGCGCCCAGCCCGAGCGCCATCGAGGCGTAGCCGGAGCAGTCGGTGCGGTAGCCGTTGTGGTGCCTGCTCTGGCTGTACGGCACTCGCTGTGGAGTGCCTGGATTCCAGGTCTTCGCCCGGTCGATGACGCTCTGCCGGGTCACGTCCGCCGCGGCGACGCGGCCGAGGCGCGAGGCAGTGGTGGCGACGGATTCGGCGAAGGCGTCGGCCGCGGTGAGCGGCGTCAGTGAAGCGACGGCGACCCCCAGGATCGCGACCCTGATGAAAAGTTGCTTACTAGACATATCACCCCTTGTAAATTGTCTTTGTCGGGCACCGAGCCTATTGCCGAGACCTCCGGAATTCTAAATATCGGCAAAGAAACCCTTCCCCGGAACACAAGGAGCGTCGCGGAAATCAAGTCGCCTCGTTTTCCGAATTTTCAGATATTCCGGCATCCGGGCGACTATCTTGCCAATTGAGGCGCCGGACGTCGGTAACCTTTCGCAACCGCGTGGCGCGGGCAGCCGCCACCTACAAGAAAAAGCGGCAATCGGGCTACTCGATAACCATCAAAACAATTCACCGAATCTCACAGGGGCGCCCGCTCCTGCGCGCCGCCCTTTCGGCATGGCCGGCGCGCGGCGCTTTCTCAGCCGTGGGCACGGCGACGGAACAGCCAGGTGGCGAAGGCGAACGAGCAGGTCAGCAGGCCGACGCACCAGGCGAGTGCGATCTGGCCGGTGCCGCCGATCGGGGTCCCGGTCAGCAGCCCCCGGACGGTCTCGATCACCGGGGTGATCGGCTGGTTCTCGCTCACCGCCTGCAGGAACGACGGCATGGTGTTCGTCGGCACGAACGCGCTGCTGAGGTAGGGCAGGAACAGCATGAGGAAGCTCAGCGTGCTGGCCGACTCCACGGACTTCGCGATCACGCCGAGCCCGGCCGCCAGCCAGGACAGCGCGAGCACGTAGAGCAGGAGCAGGCCGACCACCAGCACCCAGTCGGTGACCGTCGCGTCGGGACGGAAGCCCATCGCGACGGCCGCGCCGATGACGACGGTGGTGGACAGCAGGTTCCGGGCGACGCTGGCGACGACGTGTCCGGTGAGGACGGCGGAGCTGCGGATCGGCAACGAGCGCAGCCGGTCGATCATGCCGCTGGTCATGTCGTCCGCGACGGACATCGCGGTGGACGCGGCACCGTAACCGACGCACAGCAGGATGGTGCCGGGCACCACGTAGTTGATGTACCGGGTGCCGGTGTCGATGGCCCCGCCGAAGACGTAGACGAACAGCGACATCATCAGCAGCGGCAGGACGATCGACATGACCAGCGTGTCGGCGTTGCGGCGGCTGAGCCGGATGCTGCGGCCGATCATGGTCATGGAGTCGCTCACGGCGTTGCGGACGCCGCCGTGCACGGCGATGGTGCTCATGGTCATGCTCCTTTCGAGAACCGGTCAGACCTGGACCGAGGTCCGGCCGGTGGTGGTGGTCAGGGACAGGAAGACGTCGTCCAGCGTCGGCCGGTGCGATGACACCCTGACCACCGGCACGCCCGCGATCCGCAGCTCGTCCAGCACCCGGTACAGGTGCTCGGCGCTGCCGTCGGACGGGACACCCAGCACGAGCGGGTCGGTGCCGCGCGGCACGTCGAACAGCGCGGCGGCACGGGCCAGGTCGGCCTCCACCGCGAACCGCAGGTCGAGTCGCTCCCCGCCCACCTGGGACTTCAGCGCGTCGGCCGTGCCGGCCGCGGCGACCCTGCCACCGCTGATCAGCACGATCCGGTCGGCCAGCCGGTCCGCCTCCTCCAGGTACTGCGTGGTGAGGACGATCGTCGTCCCCGACGAGACCAGTTCCTTGATGGCGTCCCACATCGTCGTCCGGCTGGACGGGTCGAGGCCGGTGGTCGGCTCGTCCAGGAAGATCACCCTCGGCTGCGAGACCAGGCTCATCGCCAGGTCCAGCCGTCGGCGCATGCCGCCGGAGTAGGTCTTCACCCGCCTTTTCATGGCGTCCACCAGGTCGAACCTCTCCAGGAGGTCCGTGGCACGACGCCTGGCGGCGGGTCTGCCCAGGTGCATCAGGCGGCCGATCATGACCAGGTTCTCCCAGCCGGTCTGCTGGTCGTCCAGCGCGACGGACTGACCGGTCAGGCTGATGACGCCGCGCACCTTGGTCGCTTCGCGCACGACGTCGTATCCGGCGACCCGCACGCTGCCGCGGTCGGGCCGCGACAGCGTGGTCAGGATGCGGACGGTGGTGGTCTTCCCCGCGCCGTTCGGACCCAGCAGCGCGAAGACCGTGCCCTCCGCGACGTGCAGGTCCACTCCGTCCAGAACTTTGGCGGGCCCAAAGGCCTTGTGCAGGCCGGTCGCCTCGACGATCACTCTCGCTCCTCGGGGGTGACGATGTTATTGCGTATGAGATACGCCTAAAAGCGTAACCCATACGCATCGGAGCCTGGAAGGGGTGTTCCTAGACTGTGTCCGTGTTCGCGAGGAGAGGGACCGGATGACCGACGAGATCGAACTGCCCGCCGAGGTGACCCTGCTCTGGGGGTTGCGCGAGACGGTGCGGCGTGGGCGCAAACCGTCCCTCACGGTCGCCGACATCACCCGGGCCGCGATCGAGGTGGCGGACGCGGAGGGGCTGGCCGCGGTGTCGATGTCCAGAGTCGCCGCCCAGCTCGGCAACGCCACGATGGCGCTGTACCGCTACGTGAAGAGCAAGGACGAGCTTCTCCTGCTGATGTCGGACGCGGTTCCGGACGGGCCACCGGACCTGCCGGACGACGTGGACTGGCGGACCGGGCTGACGCTGTGGGCACGGGGCCTGCTGGGGGTGACACGACAGCACCCGTGGACCGCGCAGATCCCGATCAGCGGGCCACCGCTGGGGCCCAACAGCCTCCGCTGGTTCGACTGCGCGTTGCGCGCGTTGGACGGCACCGACCTCAGCGAGGAGGAGAAGGTCGGCGTCGTGATGGGCCTGCTGACCTTGGTGCACGGCGAGCTCCGGCTGAGCATCGACCTGTCCAGGAGTTACGCGAAGAATCCGCAGGCCTTCGGCCGTCAGTACGGCATGGCACTGGCGCGGGTAGTGGACGCGCAGCGGTTTCCCGCACTGAGCAAGGTGATCGCCGCCGGCGTCTTCGAGACCGAAGTCCCCTACGACGAGGAGGTCGAAGGGGAGTTCGAGTTCAGCCTGGGCCTGTACCTGGACGGCGTGGCCGCCTTCATCGAGCGCAGAACCACGGGACAGGGGTAGCACCAAGCCGCTCGGATCTGTTTCTCGACGGTCTTTTCCGTCGGGTCGGCGAGTCCGGTTTCGAAAAGCAGATAACCCGAGGAGGCCGATGCGACGACCGCCTTCCCGCCTAGCCGCTCGGTGGAGAAAAGTCCAGCCTCGACAGGATACGAACCGAGACGTAGCGTTCGAGTGCGACAACACCACCCCGGCGCGGGAGCGTAAATGATTAAAGAAACCATTCCGGTCGACCAGTACGGCATCGATCCCCGAACGACTGTCGCGGCGCAATTCCGTGCCAATAATGCGAATATCACGCCTGGGCAGAACGTTGCGACCTTCCATCTGACGCGTCGGCGCGGCATGGACGACGAGGGCAAGGTCGTCGACTGTTACTCGGCGAACGACTACCCTGACCTGATAATCACGGCGCCCAGCCTCGGCGTGCAGTTCAAACAGGACGTCGGCGTCTACGGTCGGCAGATCACACTCAACACCAGCCACTCGGAGTACCAGCTCTTCGAGCACAACACGGATTTCGCCGCTCTACGGAAAGCGGAAAAATGGCCTCGGAACTACGTTATCGACTGGGTGTTCACGGAACGCCCGGCATGCGGGGCGAGATTCCACAACTGGAAAGTCGTCGCAGGCGGCTGTGAAACGCTTCTCCTGAAATGTGAAGAGAATCAGAGTTTACGCAGGTGGGATCCCGACAACGGCGGGGAGTGGCCGTTCACCGAACGCGAAGACCTACAGATCAAGGTCTACAGCATGTTCGATCCGCAGACGGCCACCAGTGCCGTCAAGGCAGCCGCCGCCGCGTACAAGAAGACCCTCAGGAAGTGATCGCCGGGGTCCGTGCGAACACGTTCACGCGGACTCGGGCGCCACCGCCCTTGGGCTCCCCCCACACCTGCGGTCAGGGGCCTTCGTTGCAGGAAATCGATTTTTTTGTCTGACGAGCGCGCGAGGGACATGCCTTCACCCCTCGCGCGCCCTCTGATCAGCCCCGGATAAAACCGTTCACGACCATCGGCAGCGACGCGTCCAGGCCTCCTATGTTCAGTACACCCGCGTCGTTCGGGTCGCCGATCGTGTGGCCGGCGGCGGTCATCGCGGCGACCACGACGCACGCCTGCGGGTTGACGGCCTTGCGGTACGCGGTGAGCGACTGGGAGGCGTGAGAGCGACCCGCCCACGTCTCGCTGTCGGTGAAGACCACGACGCCGTCCACGTTCAGCTGCTCCTGCCGTGCCCAGTCGAACGGCAGCGCGAGGTTCGTACCACCACCCGAGGGCCGCCAGGAGGCGATCTCCCGCAGGTTCGTGCGGGGCGTCACCTTCGAGGCGTGGACGGACGTGTCGACGTCGATGACGTGGACGTTGCCCTTCTCGATACGGGCCAGCATGACCGCCATGGCGCACCCCACCTCGTAGGGGGCGCCGAGCGGAGATCCGCCCACCGCGAGGCGTCCGCCCCAGCCGCCGCTCATCGACCCCGAGGAGTCGACTGCCACCAGGAGCCGCTTACCGGACGGCTCAACCGAGCCGAATGCCAACTCATAGGTCTCCTCCAACGCGTCGAGGATCGCCGGGACGGGCTTCCACGTCTGCACCTCGGCGCGCGGGTTCGGCTGGGCGGTGCCGGACGCGTAGACGCGCATGGCCAGCCAGGCGTCCATCGGGTGGATCCGCGCCCTAACGATCGCCTCCCTGTTCGTGAGGCGCGCGACCGCTCGGCCGGTGGCGTCACCCATCGGCTTGAGCGCGCCAAGCCGCGTCATGCGGGCGAGGTTGCGAATCAGCGCGGTCATGCCGACTGTGTCGACCAGCGTCTCCCACACCGCGGACTCGCGCAGCATCGCGTCCGGAAGGAACTCCCATGGCACTCGTAGCTCGCCTACCAGGCGAATCGCCTCGTCCACGGACGTGACGGCCTTCGCGGCGACGAACCGGTCCACCGCGGGCAGTACCTCGCGCGCCTGATCGTCGGTGACGTTGCCGGCGATCCACCCGAACAGCGCCTTGTGCTGTGCTGTGTCGGCCTTGGGATGGGCGATACGCAGCACGTCCCGCAGTGCGAGCGCCTCACCCTGCGGCGTCTTGCGCTGCATCGCCTTGCACGCCCGGAACGCCACGTTGTCAGGCTCGTCCCGCAGGAACCACGACGCGAGCGCCGTCCGCAGGGCGCGGCCCACGACCAGGCCGGACCCGTTACGGGACGCCTTGCCGCCGAGGTTCTTCAGGTAGCCGACGAACATCGCCAGATGATCCGTGGTCCGCACCACCAACGGCAACGCGGCCTTGACGGCCTGGCGGGTGTCGAGGTCGCCGCGGGCGAACGCGGCGGCGAGAGCGAAGATGGCCGGGCGGGGCTTCGGCGCCCGGGGCGGCCGGGCGGTGGAGATGGCCACGATGAGGTCGACGACGCGGGGCCCGTCCTCGCTGATCGCGGTGAACAGGACGTCGGCGTTGTCCGCGGTCAGCTTGTCCTCGCCCACGTAGTACGTGCCGCCCGTGGTGCCGAGGATCAGGAAGTCCTCCAGCCGGTTCCAGGTGTCCTTGGCGAACACGTAGCCGCCGGCGTTGTTGAGGACCTGGTCGGTGCGGCCGGGGATGCGCTGCGTCTGCGGGGTTGCGATCGTGGAGATCCCCGCGAGCGGATCACGTGCCATGCTGCTCTCCCTCTTGTTCGACCCGCCCGTGGGCGGATATGCGAAAGGGGAGCGGATGTGGTGATGAGCGCCGGGTTTGACAATCGCTCTACCAGGCTGAGCTACACCGCAGCCAGACCTCGGCGACGGGATTCGAACCCGCGACAAATTGTTCCGATAACCGACGTTCTTCGACCCGCTCCCCTGCTCGTCAGTCCTGCCGGTGGTGCGGATATGGGGATTCCGACCGGCGTTTAGGTGTCTTGGGCCGCTAGACGACAGGCCGACGTGGTCGGCCCGACAGGATTCGAACCTGTGTCACCCGCTTGGAAGGCGATAACCGATCGAGATTCGACCCGCACCGCCGACAGGACTGACGAACGATCAGATCAGGTGAAGGCACGGATATGGGGACGCTCACCGGTATTTTTGGTGCTCTGCCGATTGAGCTACACAGGCCGAAACCTGCGGCGGGACTCGAACCCGCAACCGCCCCATTAACAGTGGATAACCGACAGGCTTCGACCCGTGCCAACACCAGACCTGACCAGACCACTGGGTCAGGAAAAGGCGCGGATACAGGACAGAGATCGGAGAGTCTTTGCAAGAGATAACCGATGTCCTTCTACCCGCACCAACTCCAGGCCCGATGAACTGCATGCGATGCTACCGGGCAGGGCGGTCCATCACACCTGTATTTCCAGCACCACGTGAAATGTCACGCAATCACCCCTAGCGATGACCTGACGCTCATGAGGCGGCGAGGGGACATCTCTCCAGGAACGTCGTGGATGCCATCGCGTGATACTCAGCCCGTCAAACGATGTCCCAGGGAGTTCAAGCTTTCGCGGTGCAGCTTCTCGACGGTCCATCCGTTCCCACTGCATAACGCCCACCTTTGACATTACGGTGCGCTCATCTCAGCCTGGTTCGCCGAGGACCCCACCTGCCTGACGTGGTCAAATCTGCCGGACTTCGACGCGGTGGCACGGGCGTTCGGCACCGATCCCGGGAGCCTGACCACAAGGGGAACCTCAGAAGTGCGGGATAGCCGAAGAAAGCCAACCTCCCGCTCAGTCAGCGGTCATCCGCTACCCTCCGAGTTGATCGTTTCCGGAAGAGAGTGCCGTGACACAGGAACCCGGATCAGAAGTGCGATCCCCGAGGGCAGCGGTGCTGCGCTGTGGTGCGGTTCTGGCGGTGTCAGGGCCGGTGATCCTGACGAGTTTCGAAGTCGGCAGGCAGAGCGTCGGCTGGTTCTGTTCCGCGACGGGCTCCGACCTGCCGGAGGGTCCTTACGCGCTGGAGAACGTGCCGGGAGAGCTGCTGTTCTGGGCAGTTCTCCTGCTGCCGGCCGTCGTGGCGGGCCTCCTCCTGCGCGGGTCACGTCGGGCCACACTCACGGCGGTCGCCGCAGTCGGCGCCGTGCTCGCGTTCGGACTCTTCATCGCGTTTCTCCTGCCGGGTCCCGACCCGTGCACCGGACAGGAACGGATGGCCGTGCCACCCTGGCCCTTGATCGCCTGCTATCCGGTGGCCGCAGGGGCGCTGCTCCTGACGGCCCGGTCACCACTGCCCCGGAGATGGCAAGGGATCATCCTGTGGGCGACCGCCGTCGGCGCCGCGGCGTGGACGGCGGCATTCCACCGCTTCACGGTCACGTTCGACAGGTTCCTCGTGGTCCTCTACACCCGCATCGAGGCTCCGGAGTCGTTCTGGGGCGACCTCGCACAGTGGTCTTGCGATGCCGGCGTGATCGGCCTGCCGGTCGTTCTCGTCGCGTTGGCGGCAGCGGCTTCCACCCGCTGGGAACGGCCGGCCGGCACCACGGCCGCGGCGGTTCTCCTCCTCTTCCCGCTCCTCGACGTCGTGTCGTACGTCCGCTGGTACGACGACGACTTCCAGACATCTCTCATCGATTCGGTACGGTGGCCGCTGCTTCTCGCGGCCGTCCTCGTCGCATCGACCGCCTGGAGCCCCCGGCAGCGGATCTCCTGGGCCGAAACCGCCTGCCTGGCGCGACACATGATCCGCGAACGATCGAAGAACACGATTCCCGAACAGGCGAAGCATCTCGTCATCGCAACCGTAATCGCGGCCACCACCGTCTGGCTGGTCATCTCGTCCTTCACACCGACCCGGTAGGAACACAACGACACGGATCCCATGCGACCCGGAGCGACATCTACCCCCAGAGCACTTCATTACGAGTCAACGGCGGAGTCCAAATTGGCAGACTCGTGCCCTGGCAGGAAGAACGGCGTCCCGATGGTCTTCGGTCATCACGGTCCCTCACCTTCCCGACCAGGTTACTCTCCGCCTTTCTGCCGGTTCGGGTGACCGGTGGTGGAGCACTTGTTCACAGGTGGATCGACCCCAGCTTTCGCGGTACGGCCAGATCGTCCGCCTCCCGCAGTCGTACCCGGCACAAGTTGCCTTGACGCTGATGACAAGGTTCTAGCGTGGCTGCGACAAGCGGGTGGGGAAGGTTGTCGACGCATGGCGGGGCCACGGTGCCACCGCAGTACCGGCGACTGCCCATCCATCGCACCGGCTGACTAACCGAAGGAGCGACGATGAAGTTCGCAGTCAGCTACAGCACGCCCTATCACGGCATCGACCCCGACAAGATCGTGGCCTACGCCCAGCATGCCGAGGACTGCGGCTTCGAGACACTGTATGTTCCCGAGCACATCGCGCTGTACCCCGGTGCGATGGTCGGGCGCTTTGAGCTCCCGCCGTCGCTGCCGTACTTCGATCCGCTCGATTGCCTGAGCTTCGTCGCCGCGGCTACGCGACGGATCCTGCTCGGAACGGGTGTGCTGCTGCTGCCCTACCATCATCCGGTGGTCCTCGCCAAGCGTCTGGCGACCATCGATGTGCTGTCCAAGGGGCGGATGCGGCTGCTGACCGCGGGGCTCGGCGCCCTGCCCGGTGAGGCTCAGGCGGTGGGGGTCGACTTCAGCACCCGTGGGCGTCGTGCCGACGAGGCGATCGACGTGATGCGGCTGCTCTGGGCCGGCGGCGAAGACGGTGTCAGCTTCGCCGGGGAGTTCTTCACCTTCGATGACCTGTGCCAGTTCCCAAAGCCCTACGGGGTCACCCACCTGCCGATCCACATCGGCGGATCGAGCCGGGCGGCCGCACGCCGCGCCGGACGACGCGGCGACGGCTATTTCCCTGGCGGCGCGCTCGATTCGAATGAACGAGCCCTCCAGATGGACCTCGCCCGGTCGACCGCCGTCGAGGCCGGCCGCAACCCGGAAACGCTGGAGTACACGCGATCGGGGCCGATCGACATGACCATCGATCAGGTGGAGGAATTCGCCGCTCAAGGCGTGACCCGCATCGTCGTGAGTGCCACCGCCACCGAATCAGACCAGCAACGCGAGGAGATGTCCGCGTTCGCCCAGCGGTTCGCCCTCCTCGAACACCTCCCCCATCCACCTCTGGGCCGGTGAGAGCATAGTCATTGCTTAGCAATCGATATCAATTGATAAGCTATAGCCGTGGAACCGCCACCCTCGTCACAGATGCGTCAAGTAGCCGCGGCGCTACGCCAGATCAGTGCTGGATTCGCGGCACTGGCCGACGCCGTCTCCGCCGACGAAGCCGAAACCCCGACGGAGACCCGGTATCGCGCACTCATCTCCGAATGGGGACAGCGGGGCCTGACAAGAGCCGAGGCGAGTGCCTTGTTCCGCAAGCACGGCTTCTCGCCCCAGGCAGCGGGCGGTTGGGTCCGTGGCGACTGGCTGGAAATCCGCGACGACGGCCGCCGCTACCTGACTGATCGTTCGCTGAGCTGGCCGGCAGAACGGGGTGACTCCAATTGACCGAGCCATTCAGCGTCCGTCTGGAGGTCCGCAGCTACGAGATCGACCCGCAACTCCATCTCAATGGAGGCTTCTACATCCAGTATGCCGATCATGCGCGCTTCGCCTGCGTCCAGGCCGCGGGAGTCTCCATTGAGAACCTTCTCGGCAGCGGTGTCGGTCCCGTCAATCTGGAGACCGTCATCAAGTATCACCGCGAACTGCGTGGCGGTGACCAGGTCGACGTCTCCTGCGCCTGGGAATGGGGTAGCGGCAAGACCTACCGTGTGCACCATCAGTTGCGGCATTCGGACGGCACCGTGGCCGCCCAGGTCAGCCACGTGAGTGGACTGCTCGACATCAAGACACGCCGCCTGGTCGCCGACCCCGAGCACGAATGGCGAATCCGAGCGGACCGGCCGGAACTTCTGGGCCTCAAGCCCAACAGGTAGAAGAACCTGCGGCGTTCTGTTCAGATCGTCCGCCGGTGTCCACAGCCGCACACAAGCCCTTGATCGTTTTCTGTGACATCCGCCCTGTCAGCGCTTCCAACAGGGAGATCAAGCGCGGTGCCGGGGTTTCAGGAACCGCTTCCGCTTCATAGCAGGTGTGCTCGACGCCGCCACTTACTGGAATGCACCCGTTACCATCTGAGCTGAGCTTCACTTTTCCGCTGAATGCTTCAAAAGCCTAAAAACAAGGACGGATGCCTCATGAGACGATGGGCTGCCCCAGCAGTCGCCGTACTGATCGCGTCCGTGTCGGCCGTCATGAGTCCCGCCTCCGCGCAGGCAGGCGCTCCTGATCCGGTGCGCGCCCTCAAGCAGCAGTTCCGAAATGAGCATGGCGTTCGGATTTCCGAGACCACCCGCTACTTCTTCGGCAAGAAGTCGAAGGTCTCCGGGAATGGGACCCGGATCAGCGGTCGTCTCCAGTTCGCCCCATCGGGTCCAGTGGCTGCGGACTTCACCTGGTGGGACCTTTCCTCACCGAAAGGCAAGGGGCTCCCGTCCAAGAAGTCGGCCCCCTACCGGGTGATCCGCGTCGGTAAAGACGTGTACGACAGTGCCAACTGGTATCCCGGACCGGTTCCGGACGGCAAGAAGTGGGTCCGGCTCCCGAACAAGCACAGGGGACGCATGAACCGGGACATGGCCCGGCACGCCAGCCTGCAGCCGATCAACATGTACGACTCGTCCATGATGAAGGCCGTACTGAAGCGCTCAGCGAGCAAGCCCGTCTCCGGCGGTTTCCTCTACCGGGGCACCATGAGCTACAAGGAGCTGAGCAGGGTTTCCAAGAGCACCCTCGTCGCCTGGACCTCAGGGCGGCCCATCAACGAGAAGAGCAAGGGGAAGGTCTCCTGGCAACTCTGGGCCGACCGTGATGGTCTGCCCAAGCGCCTGATCACCACCGACACCGCGGGAGGCGGGAAAGAGCCGCTGGTCAAGCGGAGCGACACGCGCTACACCGACTGGGGATGCCATCTCGTCATCACCGCCCCGCCCGCCCACGAGGTCATCGACGAAGCCGACCTGTTGGAGTACGCCCGCATGCAGAACACCCCCATTCCGCCGGACGCCGGGAACACCTAAGGCGCTCCGACGATCACGAGAACGGCCCGCCGGACCTGCTGTGCGACATGCTGGTGATCCAGCCACGTCCCTCGGTCGATCCAGACCGTACGGAGGCCGGCCGTCCCCCTTCGGTGTCGGGCTCACGGATGTTTTCGATCTCCGATAACGCGTAGGCGTCGACGGCCTTGGCCGGTCCCGTCCGCTTGCACCAACGTCACCGGTGATGCCCGCCGACGGCCAAGGCCGATGTGGGCTTGCCCATGGTTCGGCGACGCTCGGCGGCGGCGAGGTCGTCAAGCCGCCCCAGCCGCTCGACCGCGCGTTCCCTCACCACCTCGTCGACGCCTCAGCGGCACCCTGGAACCTTAAAGGTTGTCAGAATCACAACCAAACAGTGATCGTTGCCTAGGTTCCACAGACAACAGTTCAGCTTAGAAAGGATCAGCGAGTGATCACCCGTCGAATCAGCGCTATCGCGCTCGCGGCAGTGTGCGCCGCTGTGCCGCTGACCACCTTTTCCGCATCCGCGGCCCAGGCCGGCACCAGCAGCACGGCAGCCGCTTTCGGCCCGGTAAAATGTGTCCCCATCGGGGACAACGAACTGTGTGCGCGCGGCATTACCGGCAGTCCGGGCGGTTACAACGTAGCCTATTACAAGAATGCGGGCTCCACAATCACTGCACGATTCCGCCTGATGTGCATAAATGGTTTCACGAAAGACGACAACGGCGCCTTCTCCATCTCGCCGGGTCAGGTAAGAAGCTTCGTCTTCGCGGTCGGCAACCAGGGGTCGTGCCGGGTGCGAATGCAGGACATCACCAACGGCGGGTACTACTACAGCCCTTACGTGGTTCCCTGAAAACCAGTGAACAACGACCTGTTCGTGCCCTACCGATAGATTGTTAGACCAAGGAGTCGTCGGATATCACCTCCTTTCAAGGATGGTGATAACGGCTTGTTCGCAAGCTCCGGCGGCTCCTATCCCACCGCAGGACCACGACCTGTTCTCACATCCGCGTCTCAATGACGTCCGGACTGTACGGCCCCTGCCCATCCCGCCCCGGTTCGTCGCTCCTGCCCGTCGGGCGCGACGTTTTCTCAGCCGTGGGTACGGTGGACCCGGAGTCGACACACCTCAAAACGATCAGCCCGTTCCGGAACGCGTTACCAGCACGGCGGCCGCCGAGACCGCAACCCACCGAGAACAGCGCCCCGGCCCGGGCCCAGGTGGCTGCGCAGCCGGGTGGGCCCCTCGTCGACGGCGGCACCGTCGACCCGCGCTGGTCAGAGGGGCAGAACAGGAGGATGCCAGATGACCAGCCATGACTCCCTTGCGGACAGCGAAGTCTGGGATCCCTTCGGCACGTTGCACCGCGCATTGTGGATTGGCGGTGGCCAATGGGCCGGAAAGTCGACCGTGGCCCGGCTCTTGGCCGTCCAGTACCGCGTCACCGTCTATCACTACGACTACCACGACGCCCGCGGTCACAACGATCGCCGGATCGCCCGTCGCGTCGACCTCGGCGAGCCCGCCACCGAGCCCGACCCGGACAAGATGTGGGTCCACACCACCCCGGAAGAGATGGCCACCGCGACCCTGGCCGGTTTCCCGGACCGGTTCGAGTGGGCCCTGGACGACCTGCGCGCGCTCGTCTCAGGCCACCCGATCATCGCCGAAGGCTGGGGACTCCGCCCCGAACTCGTCGCACCCGTCATCGACTCACCGCGCCGGATGGTCGTCATGGTGCCCACGCCGGAGTTCCGCCAACACCAGCTCCAAGAACTACCGCGCGCCGCCTCGCTCGGGCACCGCGTCAGCGATCCGGCCCGCGCACAGGCCAACCGCCTCACCCGGGATCGTCTCGTCGCGGAGGACGCCGTCCGCACCGCCCACCAGCTCGGCATCCGCGTGATCGAAGTCGACGGTTCCCGCGACGCCGCTGCGATCGCGGGGATCGTCGCCGACCATTTCAGCCCCTACCTCCCAGACCAAGATCGCAAGTCTTGATCAACGGAGGCACTCGGAGGGTTCCAGTACCCGACGTCACCATCACATCCGATGGAAGGCGACAAGCCGGCGGCGATACTTCCGTCAGCAAGGTCACGCGTAGCGCGAAGGCTCTGTCGGACCCGATCGTTACTCTCCTGCACATGGCAGTCCCCGGGATCATCCCCATCGGCTACGAACCCGATTACCACACCGACACCATCGGCCACTGGGAGGGCGGGCAGTTCCTCGGCTCCGTCGTCGCCGCCTTCCCCGAGGGCTACACGCACACCGACGACTGGCAGGCGCACAAACGCTGGCACGCCGTCCTGCACACCTTCGACGCCGCCGGCCACCACCTCGACTCCCGCATCGAGCACACCGGGACCGACGATGATCACTGGGTCGCCGTCACCACCGCACGCGACCGGTTGAACGGGTGGCTCAGCACGCTCCCCGGCCTCCGCTTCGGCGACATCGCCATCCGTCCCTTCCGCCACGAAGCCGACGGAGTGCTGTTCGGCCTCGTCATCGAGACCTTCGAAGGCACCGAACACGCCGAGCTCTACCCGAACACCATCGGCTTCTACGAACCCTGGGACGGCTCGTACGACACCTGACCGTCTGATCTACGCACTCTTGCCGTGGTCAGCGGTTGCCGACGGTGTGTGATCATGCAAGCGGCTTCGCCGAACACCGCTCGCCCGAACGCTTCCGAGGTCGTACGGCCACACATACGATCGGTCGTGACGCCATGATCAGGAAGGCTCCGATTGACGAGCACGAAGGTACGTCCCCATGTCGTCCGCGTCCTGGAACCACCCGTGCAGCAGGGAAGGGCGGATGCCTCGTCAGCGGCGTCTCACCCTGCTCAGGCGGTGGATGCGGATCGGTGACGTGTGATCGCGTAAGACGGTGTTGCTGTACACCACTTCCGTGAACGCAACCGGGACGGGGTTCACTTCGTCGGTTCCGCGCCTTCCGGTAGAGCCAGGATGCCTACGTCGGGTCAGTCCGCGGGGCCGGTTCGACATGTTGATCGTTGTAGGGGTACTGGTCACTACCGTGATCGACGACGGTGCTGCACCGGTACCGGACAAGGCGGTAACGCGCTGTAGCGTCGGCAGCATCGACGGCCAACGCATCAGATCAAGACACTGAAAAGCCTCTGAGACGGCGTACCTGTCCAGGGGCTTTCCGCTAGGCGGGACGCTGTCCTCAGCCGTTGTGAGCTTCCCCCCATAGCCCGGACACCGGCGGTGTGTCATCAGGCTCCAGGGTCCGGCGGCTGGTGACGCCGCTCGTACTCGTTGGGGCTGAGCA